>NZ_JAGGPD010000395.1 GCF_018613995.1 Microbacterium sp. ISL-103
CCGAGCAGCACCGCGAAGAGCAGCGCGAGACCGACGTAGAACACGACCCACAGGGTCGACTCCTTGGTCGACGGGATGTGCGGACGGAGTCGGATGAGCAGCAGGTCGCCGATCAGGATGATCGTGAGCACGACCATCGAGGTGATCTCGAACCAGACGGGGATGTCCAAGGGCGTACAGCACCTTTCGGGAGGGTCGGAAGAAGGCCGAAAGTCTCTCCCACGCACAGAGTGCGTCGCACGACCGGAGCAGCGATGTCGGTGCTCGTGATGACGGTGGATGCGCTTGCGGGATACTCCCTCTCGCGTCACCAATGGTAGCGGAGCGACGCCGTCGCGGATGCGGGTTCTCGCGCCGATCTGAGACGATGGGGCATCCTCCGACACTTCCCTGGTGAGAGACACCGAACGGAATCGGGATGACCGTGCAGACGAGTGATCAGAAATGGGCGGCGCAGGCCGCGGCGGGCGATGAGAGTGCCTTCCGCGAGCTGTACCGCGCATATGTCCGACCGGTCTACTGGATCGCACACGGCATCCTCGGCTCGGCCGTCGATGCGGAGGACGTGGTGCAGGAGACCTTCGTCACCGCGTGGCGGAAACTGCCGGGGTTCGAATTGCAGGGGGAATCGATCCTTCCGTGGCTCGCGACGATCTGTCGGTTCCAGGCGGCGAATCGTCTGCGCCGACGGCGACGCGACCTGGCGCACACGACGGATGCCGTCGATGACGCCCTCCCCTCGACCATCGACGTCGAGGAGCAGGTGATCACCGCGGCACTTGCGGCGAGGATCGCGGCGGAGGTCGACACCCTGAGCGATCTCGATCGTGAGATCTTCCGCCTCTGCGCCGCCGAGGGCTATGCCTACCAGGCCGCAGCGGAAGAGCTGGGCGTGAGTCACGCAATCGTCCGGAACCGTCTCTCGCGAGTCCGCACCCGACTGCGCGGTGCCGTGAAGGAAGCGAGCGAGGCATGAACGACAAGAGCACGACAGGCGATCTCCCCGAGCTTTCCGATGCCGCTGTCGCACGCATCGAGAGCGCTGTCTTCTCAGAGATCGCTTCGCAGAAGCCTCCCCTGGCCGCGACAGCGACGCGGGCCCGGCGCCGACGCCATGGCTGGCTCACGGCTGCGGGTATCGCCGCCGCATTCGTCGTCGGCGTCCTCGTCACCCCGCCGAGCCTGAGCGCGGTGGGCGGCGGCTCGATGAGCTCCGCCGAGGGCGACGGCGTGTTCACGGACGGTGTCTCTCAGGACTCCGGCGGCGGCTCCGCCGAGCAGAGCGCCCCGGGCGGCGCGGCTGATTCGCCGGAATCGACTGTCGTCCCCGGAGCTGCAGCAGACGCCGACCGCGAGATCATCGCGACGGCCTCGGCCACACTGCAGGTGAAAGACATCGCGGATGCCGCAGCCGACATCCGAGCGCTCGCGACCGCCCACGGCGGGTACGTCGAGAGCACCGAGGTCGGCAAGACCCTCGCGGTCGACGACACCTCCTCGCCGACCCCGCCGGACGCCGGCTACGGATGGATCAGCATCCGGGTGCCGTCCGCAGATCTCACCGAGGTCATCGATGAGCTCGCCGAATCGGGCGAGGTGCTCTCGTCGTCGATCTCGCAGCAGGACGTCACCTCGACGGCGATCGACCTGCGGGCTCGCGTCGACGCGACTGAGGCATCGGTGAAGCGGCTGACCGAGTTGATGGCGCAGACGGGTACGGTCGCCGAGCTCATCGAGGCCGAGGTGGCGCTCACCGATCGTCAAGCACAGCTCGAGTCCTATGAGCAGCAGTTGGCGGCGCTCGAGGATCAGGTGTCGATGTCGAGCCTGCAGGTCGAGCTGACCCGCATCGCGGCACCGCNNCGCGCTCGTCATCGCCGTCGGGTTCGTCCTGCCGTGGGTTGCGATCGCCGCGGTCGTGTTCCTCGTCATCTGGCTGATCCGCCGAGCACGACGGACCCGTCGGGACGGCGGACAGACCGACGTGACGCCTGCATCGCCCCGCTAGAGTCATCGGCATGAGCAGCGCCGCCACGGAATCGACGATCCGGACTGTCCCGGAAGGGCGCGATCTCACCCTCGATCTGGCGCGCGTGGTCTGCGTCGTGCTCGTGGTGTTCGTGCACATCCTCTTCACCGGAGTCGGGCGCGCACCGGACGGTTCCCTGCTGATCGAGCGAACAGTCGAGGCGCAGTCGTGGTTCACGGCCGCCTCGTGGGTCGCGAACATCATGCCGCTGTTCTTCGTCGTCGGCGGCTACGCCGCTCGCGCCGGATGGCGATCGGCCGTGGCCCGGGGTGAATCCGCCGACAGCTTCGTTCGCGTGCGGCTCGTGCGACTCGCGCGCCCGGCCCTCCCGCTCTTCGTGTTCCTCTCCGCCGCGCTCGGCGCGACCAGGATGCTCGGAATCGATCCTGCTCTCGTCGACACCGTGGCCATCGGTGTGGGATCGCCGCTCTGGTTCCTCGCCGCGTACATGATCGTCCAGGCCGCGGCGCCGACGATGATGCGCATGCACGAACGATTCGGCGCCTGGGTCCTGCTCGTCCTCCTGGCAGGTGCCGTTCTCATCGACACCTTCCGCTTCACGGTGATCGGCGGCTTCTTCGGCATCCAGCCCGTGGCCGGCACCGGGTACGGACTCGGGCAGGAGCTGTTCGGCATCCCGAACATCGTCTTCGTCTGGCTGTTCGCGCAGCAGGTCGGGTTCTTCCTGTTCGACGGGTGGTTCGCGCAGCGCCGCTGGTGGCAGCTCGTCCTGCTGATGGCGGCCGGGTACGGCGCGCTCTGGGGCCTCGTCTCCGTGGGCGGGTACTCGTGGAACATGCTCGGCAACCAATGGCCCCCGACCACCGCGATGACACTGCTCGCCGTCATCCAGGCTTCCGCGCTCACGCTCCTGCACGCGCCCCTGACTGCGCTCATGCGACACCGCGGAGCGCAGGGGGTGGTCTTCGTGATCGGCTCTCGGCTCATGACGGTCTACCTCTGGCATCTGCCGATGATCATGGTCTTGATCGGGATCCAGCTGCTGCTGCCGATTCCGCTGCCCGCGCCCGGGAGCGCCGTGTGGTGGTGGACGCGCCCGCTGTTCCTGCTGGTCGTGCTCGGAGCCGTCTGGCTGCTCTCCCTCTGGCTCATCCGATTCGAGAAGTCCCCGGCTCGGGGGATCGCGCGCTTCCCCTCCCCCGGCGCCACGGTCTCGGCCGTGCTGCTCTTCATCGCCCCGATCATCGCGATCACCGCATACGGTCTGGACTTCCCGCTGGCGGCCGCCGCACTCGTGTGCACGGCGATGGCGCTGTGGCTGACGGGCTCGAGGCGCGACGGCCGAGGGTGACGACGAGGTCGGACAGCGACGAGCAGGGTCTCGGATACGACGAAAGCCCCCGGAGAACCGGGGGCTTTCTGGTGTTGTGACCCCAGCGGGATTCGAACCCGCGTTACCGCCGTGAGAGGGCAGCGTACTAGGCCGCTATACGATGGGGCCGTCTGCGTTACGTTTCCGTGCCGCGACAACTGTACAAGTATGCCACGACGATTCTCGCGCCGCCAAATCGAGCCGAGCCCCTCTCGATTCCCGGGCGTGGCGCGCCCGGTGAGGTTTGCCAGCGGCGCTCCGAAGGAGTTGACTCATCCCATGCGAGTCACGAAATTCGAACATGCCGCTCTTCGCATCCAGCAGGGCGATGACGTTCTCGTCATCGATCCCGGGTCTTTCACGTCGCCGCTCGACGATCTCGCGAGTCTCGTCGCGGTCGTCATCACCCATGAGCACCCCGACCACTGGACTCCCGAGCATCTGGATCGGATCCTCCGAGCAGCCCCCGGAACGCCGATCTACGCGCCCTCCGGGGTCGCCCGTGCGGCCGAGGGCTACGACATCTCGATCGTCGCTCCCGGCGACACGATCGAGGTGGGAGCATTCACCCTTCGCTTCTTCGGAGGAACCCACGAGGTGATCCACTCCTCGCTTCCCGTCGTCGAGAACGTCGGCGTGCTGGTGAACGACGACTTCTACTATCCCGGCGACTCCTACGCGGTGCCCGAGGGCATCGATGTCGGCACTCTCGCCGCCCCGCTGGGAGCCCCCTGGCTCAAAGTCGGCGAGGCGATGGACTATGTGCTCGCCGTGAAGCCGCGCCGCGCTTTCGGCACCCACGACATGACGCTGTCGGTCGCGGGCAAGACAATGCACCGCCAGCGCCTGCAATGGGCGACGGAACAGGGTGGCGGCGAGTTCACGGTGCTCGAGCCCGGTGAGTCGATCGACTTCTGACCGACTGTGCCCGACTCACCGGCGGCCGAGCACAGCGTCGACGAGGAGCAGGTCCGTACTCTCCTTCGCCACGCGGTCCCCGATCTCGCACACCTCCCTCTGGCGCAGTTCGCCGACGGCTGGGACAACTCCCTGTGGAGACTCGGTTCGGAGCTTCTCATCAGGCTGCCGCGGCGCGCACTGGCCGTTCCGCTGATCGGCCACGAGCAGCGCGCGCTTCCTGAGATCGGCCCGGCTCTCGCGGCTGTCGGAATCCGGACGCCGGTGCCGATCTTCTCAGGCCTTCCGAAAGCCGACTTCCCGTGGCCGTGGTCGATCGTGCCGTGGATCGCAGGGACGCCTCCGAGCCAGCTCCCCCGCGCCGAGAACTCGCAGCGGGCACCGCAGCTGGCTGGGTCGCTCGGCGCTCTGCACGTCACGGCTCCCGCTGATGCGCCACGCAATCCGGTGCGAGGTCGCGCTCTTGTCACCCGCGACGAGGCGATGCGCCCTCGACTCGAGCAGTTCTCTGAGCATCCGGCGCTGGGGGCCGCCTGGTCCGCCGGCCTCGAGGCACCCCGGAACACCGAGGACGTTTGGGTGCACGGAGACCTGCACCCGGGCAACGTACTCGTCGATGAGGGTCGACTCTCGGCCCTCATCGACTTCGGGGATGTGACGACCGGCGACCCCGCCTACGATCTCGCATCGTCCTGGATGCTCTTCGACGCGGCCGGACGCGATGCCTTTCGCGCGGCCACGACAGCGCGATACGACGAGGCGACGTGGATCCGTGCGCGGGCGTGGGCCGCATACATCGCTCTGGTCTTCATGACGCAGAGCGACGACCGGCCCGACCACCACGCCGTGGGATCGCGCACCGTCGAGGCTCTGGCCGAGGGGTGAACGGCTAGAGCTGCGAGGCTCGCACTCGAAGGTCGCGGGCGAGATGGTCGCGCTGCTCGATGACGATCCGCCGAAGAGCCGCGGGCGCGGCCTCGTTCTCGGCGATCCACTGATCGACGAGACGGAGATCCCCAGTGGAGGGGAACAGCCCCACCACCAGCCGCTGCGCCAGCTCGATGCTGCGGGTGAGCCATGCTCCGCCGATCCTCGCGAAGTACTCCTCATCGAAGACGGCGACGAGGTCGCGACGACCGCCGGCGCGGAAGCCGCCGATCTCGGCATCAAGGTGGTCGTTGCTGAGCGAGGTGTCGTTCCACGCTCTGTCCCAGGCTTCCGCACGAACGTCCGGGTCGGGACGTGAGGCGAGCGCACGGCGGGCGGCGGTGCGTCCGCTGCCCGTGTCGTCGCGCTCCTGCTCGGCGGAGACGTCGGGGGTGTCAGCGTGACCGGTGGTCACCAGCGAGGTGAGAAGCTGCCACCGCAGATCAGGGTCGACCAGCAGCCCCTCGGGCGCGTCGCCGTCGAGGATCGCCCGTATCTCGCGATGACGCGAATCGTCGAACGCCGACGCCGTCGCGAGCGCGCGGGCCCAGGTCAGCTGCGCGTCGCTGCCGGCCGTCGCCGTCTGCAGAGCGCTCCACGCGGTCTCCACCCACGCGCGCTGCTCATCGCCGCGATCGGCATCGACGACATAGTGCCGGATCGCGAACAGGGCGTTCGCCACGACCCCGACGAGCAGGCCGATGTTGGACTCCTGGGGGGCGTGCGCACGCACGATCGACGTGTAGCGGGACACTGCCAGCTCGCCGTCGCGAGTCGCGTTCCACAGCGACGACCACACGACAGCGCGGGCCAGGGGATCGTCGATCGATGAGAGCGACTCCTCCACCGTGGCGAGTGAGCGCTCGTCGAGCCGCACCTTGGCATAGGTGAGGTCGTCGTCATTGAGAAGCACGAGATCCGCACTCGGCATCACGATCGGCGTGCGCTCGTCGACGATGTCGAGGGCTGTCTGATCGCGACGCACGACGCGGCCATCGGCACGGTCGTAGAGCCCGATCCGCAGCCGATGCGGACGCGGATCACTCTGCACGAGCACCGCTCCCCCGTCGGCATCCGTCTCGAGCCAGATCGTCGACAGCCCCGTGGTCTGCAGCCAGGCTCGCGACCACTCGGTCATGTCCCGGCCTGAGACGGCGCTCAGCTGCACGAGGAAGTCATCGAGGGTGGTGTTGCCGAACGCGTTCGCGGCGAAGTACCGACGGGCGCCCTCGAAGAACGCGTCGTCGCCCACGAACGCCACGAGCTGCTTCAGCACGGCCGCGCCCTTGGCGTAGGTGATGCCGTCGAAGTTCAGCTTCGCCGCCTCGAGGTCGGTGATGTCCGCGACGATCGGATGGGTCGAGGGCAGCTGGTCCTGCTGGTACGCCCAGGCCTTGCGGTTGGCCGCGAACTTCACCCAGGCGTCATGGAAGCGGGTCGCCACCGCTGAGGCGTGCGATCCCATGTAGTCGGCGAAGGACTCCTTGAGCCACAGGTCGTCCCACCATTTCATGGTCACGAGGTCGCCGAACCACATGTGCGCCATCTCGTGCAGGATCGTGTTCGCGCGGGCCGCACGCTGTGCGTCCGTCGCCGCTCCCCGAGAGAGATAGGACTCGGTGAACGTCACGAGTCCGGGATTCTCCATCGCGCCCAGGTTGTACTCGGGCACGAAGATCTGGTCGTACTTGCCCCAGGGATACGGATAGGCGAACGCATCCGTGAAGAAGTCCAGACCCTGACGCGTGATCTCGAGGATCTCGTCCGATTCCAGGTACTGCGCGAGCGATTGACGCACCAGCACCCCGAGGTCGATCCGCTGCTCGTCGCGTCGCCACTCTCCGCCGACGCGGGCGTAGGGGCCGGCGGCGACCGCGGTGATGTAGCTCGAGATCGGGAGGGTCGGCGCGAATTCCACCCGCTGCACGCCGACTCCGGCGTCGACGCGCACCGCCGCCTGATTCGAGAGCACCTCCCACCCCGCAGGCGCATCGATCACGAAGGTGTACGGGGCCTTGATGTCGGGCTGCTCGAAGCACGCCATCACCCGGCGCGAATCAGCCGGTTCGTACTGGGTGTAGAGGTACGTCAGCTGATCGGCGGGATCGTGGAATCGGTGCAGTCCCTCGCCTGATCGGCTGTAGGAGCCGAACGCCTCGACGCGCACGGTGTTGGTGCCTGCCAGGCCGCGCAGCCC
>NZ_JAGGPD010000396.1 GCF_018613995.1 Microbacterium sp. ISL-103
CACGACGAAGGGGGCGGATGCCGAGCATCCGCCCCCTTCGTCGTACCCGCTGATCCCATTCCGATATATGGGTCGAGGTGTCGGAGACTGGAATCTGTCGCGTCCCGATGCGACAGACGATGCTGCGATGCATGACGCGCTGCCGAACCACGGTTCCGCGCTTCGCGGATCGCGGTTCCCGCCTTGTGGGGACTGGGCGCAGTTCAGCTCCGTGCACGCCATCGTCTGTGGCCGGCGAGTCTCCCAACACTCGCCGGCCACAGAAACACCCGTATCGAACCCGCGACGACGCAGCCCGGCGAGCGTCCTCGCGCTCGTCGGAAAACTCGTCTGTGGATTATTGGCATCACGATCCACTTCGTGATGTAGTGGCCGTCCGGGCACATCATGGGGAGCCCGGATCTGGAAAGCAACTGGGGGCAGTCCATGAACACCAACAACTCGATGACGAGTATTCGAGAAAGCAAGCAGCTCTTAGCGGAGGAGGTCTTCCAGCACATCGGCGCACAGATCGTCGACGGTGTACTGGAGCCAGGGCATCGCATCCGCGATGTCGACGTCGCTGAAGAGCTGCATGTGTCACGGACTCCGGTGCGAGAGGCGTTACAGCGCCTCGAGCGCCTCGGGCTCGTGACGATGTATCCGAGCAGATATACCGAGGTCACCGCGGTGACACCGGAGACCGTGGAGCAGACGCTCGAATTCGCGGGGTATCAGGCCGGGATGGCGGCGCGTATGGGCGTCGCCCGAATGTCACCGCATGAACGCGAGGACCTCGCGGCACTCGTCGAAGAGATGTACACGGCGCACGACGACGTGACGATCTCGCAGACGCGGTGGGCCGTGTTCTCGTTTCTCAGCGACCGCAGTCGCAACGTCCAGCACCAGGTGCTGATCAACGACGCGAGCATGGCGCTGTTCCGCAACCTTCGCGGGTGGCGCGTGCCCGAAGACGACCGCGGGCGGATGCTCGATGTCTATCGGGACTTCCGCGACGCGGTGCTGCGCGGAGATGCCGATGACGCCGAGCAGCTCGCCCGTCGGATGCACTACGTCTGACCGCTGTCAGCGCGCTGCCGTCCATCCTCTGACCCACCGGTCGAGGCGACGATACGCTTCCTCTCTCGCCTCGTGGCGAGAGAGGAAGACGTCGTGCAGTGCGCCGTCGATGCGCTCGACGGTGACCGACGGGCCGAGCTTCAGTGATGCGCGGGCGATGTCATCCACGACGAGCACGGAGTCCGCTCGGGTGAGATCCTCCGACCACCGTGTCGGCGTCGCCGAGCGTGCGGAGAGCAGCACGCACACCGGTGCGTCGACCGAGAGTCCGGCAGAGACCGCTGCGTGCCCCGACAGGATCGCGTGGAACCACCCCGCGTGCACCGCCATGGTCTGCGCCGGGCGCCAGAGGAGGTTCACCTCGACGGGGTCGTCGGGATCGGCGACCTCCTGCTGTGCGCGGGTGTAGAAGCCGAGATCGACCTGAGGGGCGACCTCTCGAGGTGCCCATCGCGCCTGCAGCTCGGCGACCGGGGCGATCAGCGGCCGCGCCGAGGCGACCTGGAACTCCAGCCACGGGCTGTTCAGGATCACCGCGGCCGCGGCATCCGGATGCCTCGACGCCCAGAGGCTGAGTGTCAGACCGCCGGTCGAGTGCCCGAGGAGCACGAGGCGACGAGCGGATGCCCCGCGATCGGCACCACGACCCATGGCATCGAGAGCTGCGGCGATGTCTTCGTCGTAGGTCGCGAGGTCTGTGATGTATCCGGGAGTCTGGCCATCGCGCAGGCTGCGCCCGTACTTGCGGAGATCGAGGGCGAAGAAGCGCGCTCCCCTCGCGGTCCAGAACCGCGCGAGTCGCTTCTGGAAGAAGTAGTCCGACCATCCGTGCACGTAGAGCACATCCACGTCCGCCAGCGGATGCGGGCGCGCACGCAGGCGATCCCACCACGTCCGCTCGCGCGGCAGCGCCCTGACGAGGGTGGCGACGACAGGGCCCTCGTCGTCATCGGCGAGCTCGAGCGTGAGCTGCTCGAACTCGTCGCCGAGGACATCAGGTCTCCAGTCAGCCATGCGGCCAGGCTAGCCGACCGGTTCGCGACTACTCGGGAGCGGTGTGTCCGACCGTGAGGTTGCGCACGACCTTCTCGGCGAGCGGGTGAAGCGCCTGGGCGCGCGCATCCTCGTACGTCGTCAGTCGCACCCAGTCGGCGCCGATGCGCAGATCCAGCACGGGGCGACCCTGCTGATCCGTGCCGGTGATCGCCTCATCCGCGCCCACGACCTCGACCGCCTCACCCGCGAGGGGGTCGTACGCCCACGCGCCTGCCGGCAGGAACGTGATCATCACGAACGTCTCCGCGCTGTAGGGGTCTTGAGAGGATGAATAGCTGCAGAGTCGTGCTCCGTCGACCACGTGATACACCTCGGCGGGGATGCCCCAGCCGCCGAACTCCTGGATGAGCACCGTCTCTGCGTTCGTGATCTCAGCGACCTCCTGCGGCGTGACGAACCGTTCGCACCGCGCCCCGGCGAGGTCGCTGTCGATGTACTCGATGTCGTGCACGGTGGCGGCTGCCGTGGCGGCGAGACGCCGAAGCGCCTCGTCGATGCGAGCGGTGTCATCGGCGCTCAGCGCAGAGTCACGAATGGATGCCGAGAGCAGCACATCGGCGTCGGGCAGCTCGAAGTAGCAGCTTCCCTCGCCGCAGTCCGCGCGCTCGCCCGACCACCCCTGGCGCTCGGTCGCCCCGTCGATCACCGCCTGCGCGCCGGGGACGATCGTCACCTCCCAGTACTCCTCGCCGGCACCGGCGGAGCATGCGATGCCTCCCGCCCGCTGGAACATGTGCTGCGCGGGTCCGGGCAGCCAGCTCATCGACGAGATCACCGACATCACCGGCTCGACCGGGGTCGACAGCTCGCCGAGAAGCACCGCCATCTCGGTCGCGACGTCGTCGCACGTCAGGTCGAAGGCCGCTTCGGGCGCGACGATCGGCTCGGGAGTCGGTGTCGGCGACGCCGACGGAGACGCCGACGGAGTGCGTGTGGGCTTCGGCGTCGGCTCGGCGGCGCATCCGCTGACGAGGAGCAGAGCGGCCGTGCCGAGCACGATCAGAGAGCGCAGTCGCATGCGCTCAGCCTAGGGACGAACACTCCCCCTACGCGTCACCCGCCGACAACGATCCGGTGACACTCACTCCCCGCGGGAGACGCGCACCATCTCGTCTCGCGGCACGACCTTGACGCGGGCGCGCTCGTGCGGCTGCCCGAGAGCGACCTCGTGCTCGTCGAGTCGGTGCCAGCCGTCGAGGTCGGTCCAGCGCACACCGCGCTCGTGCAGCAGCGCCGGGATCGCCTCTTCGGAGGGATCCTCCGGGTGCCACCACGAGCCCTGGTCGTTGATGATGTGCCGCACAGTCTCCATCGCGTCGGACTTCGTGTGGCCGATCAGGCCCACGGGGCCGCGCTTGATCCATCCGGTCGCGTAGATGCCGGTCATCTGCTGGTTCGAATCCTTCGCGAGCACCTGACCCTCGCGGTTCGGGATCACGCCGTGCTTCTTGTCGAACGGCACCCCGGGAAGCGGCGAGCCGAAGTAGCCGATCGCACGGTAGAGCGCCTGCAGTGGAACCTCGCGCATCTCTCCGGTGCCCACGGCACCGCCCTGTCCGTCGGGCTTCGTGCGCTCGTAGACGAGTGCGGCGACGCGGCCGGCGTCGTCCTTGCGGACCTCGACGGGACGCGCCCAGAAGTGCAGGTGCAGACGACGCGACGCGGAGCCGCCGGCGTTGTTCACCGAGTCGCGCTTGCGCCAGGACTGCAGGATCCGGTCGATGACCATCACCTGCTTGTTGCTGGCGACGGCATCTCTCGACGCCTCGTCGTAGTCGAAGTCCTCGTCGTACACGACCATGTCGACGTCGCGGAGCTCGCCGAGTTCGCGCAGCTCGAGCGGGGTGAACTTCACCTGAGCGGGTCCGCGGCGGCCGAACACGTGCACGTCGGTGACCTCGCTCGCCGCGAGTCCCTCGTAGACGTTCTCGGGGACTTCGGTGACCAGCAGGTCTTCGGCGTGCTTCGCCAGCATGCGCGCGACGTCGAGAGCGACGTTGCCGTTGCCCAGCACGCCCACCGACGCGGCATCGAGCGGCCACTCGCGGGGAACGTCGGGGTGACCGTCGAACCAGCTGACGTAGTCGGCGGCCCCGTACGAGGCCACGGCGTCGATGCCCGGGATCTCGAGTGTGGTGTCGCGGATCGCACCGGTGGCGAAGATCACGGCGTTGTAGTGCTTCTTGAGGTCATCGAGGGTGATGTCCTCGCCGAAGCGCACGGTGGCCGAACAGGCGGATGTCACCGCGGTCGAGCACGTCGCGGAGTGCGTTGATGATGCCCTTGATGCGCGGGTGATCGGGGGCGACGCCGTAGCGCACGAGACCGTACGGCGCGGGCAGCTGCTCGAAGAGGTCGATCGAGACGTCGAACTTGCGCTCGGCCTTCAGCAGGATGTCGGCGGCGTAGATGCCGGCGGGGCCCGCTCCGACGATGGCCAGTCTGAGCTTGGTCATAAGGGGGTCCTTTCGTATGCCGTCACGCCCGACTCCCGCGGCCGTGGCCGCCGGTGAGTCAGCTGGAGCGTTCGACGAGGGTCTCTGCGAAACGGGTGAGCGCGTCGCGCACGGTGCCGCGCGGAAGCGCAGCCAGCGCGTCGATCGCATCCTGCGTCCAGGAGTGCGCGAGCGCGAGAGTCTTCGAGGTGCCGACGTGATCGCGCAGCTCGGTGAGCGGACCGTCGAGGATCGCAGGATCCGCGCCCTCGGCGATGCGGGTGACGCCGTCGTCGATGCGGGTCGCGAGGTCGATCGAGGCGTCGTCGGTCTCTGCCTTGAGCAGCAGATACGGCATGGTCGGCACGCCGGCGCGCAGGTCGGTGCCCGGCACCTTTCCGGTGTCTTCCGGATTGGCGGAGAGGTCGATCACGTCGTCGAGCAGCTGGAACGCCACGCCGATCTTCTCGCCGTACACCCGCAGCGGTTCCTCGTATTCCGTCGGGGCGTTCGAGAAGATCACTCCGCCCTGCGTCGCCGCGGCGATCAGGGAACCGGTCTTGTCGGCGAGCACCTGGATGTAGAACTCGATGGGGTCATCGCCCGGCTGGGCGCCGATCGTCTCGTGCATCTGGCCCAGGACGAGCCGCTCGAAGGTGTCGGCCTGCAGGCGGATGGCCCGCTCCCCCAGACGCGACATCAGCTGGCTCGCACGCGAGAACAGGATGTCGCCCGTGAGGATGGCGATGTTGTTGCCCCAGACGGTCTGTGCCGCGGGCACACCCCGTCGGCGGTCGGCGCCGTCCATGACGTCGTCGTGATAGAGCGAGCCGAGATGCGTGATCTCGAGCGCCTTCGCGACATCGATCACCCGGTCGGTGTTGCCGTCTCCGAGCTGCGCGGCGAGCAACGTGAGCACGGGGCGGATGCGCTTGCCCCCGGCCTCGTAGAGATACCGGCTCGCGGCGTCAGCCAGGGGATCGGCGACGCGCACGTCGTCGGCAAGGCCCGTCTCGACGAGCTCGAGGCCGTCTTCGATCGCCTGAGCGATGCGTCGCCCGGCGGTGCCGATGAAGATACGGTCGCTGAAACCGAGACGGCTCGCCAGTCGCGAACCCGGGGCTACGCGGCTCGAAGTCACGTGCTCAGCCTACCTTCGTCAGACGTACGGGTTCGCGCGCAGTGCTCACGCGGGCTTGAACGCCCGGTGCAGCGCCACGATACCGAACGAGAGGTTGCGGTACTCGACCTCGGTCCACCCGGCCTCGCGGATCCAGGCTGCGAGCTTCTTCTGGTCGGGCCAGTCGCGGATGGACTCGTTCAGATAGTCGTAGGCATCGCCGTTCGTGCCGGCGACGCGGGCCACCCGCGGCAGCACCTGCGAGTTGTAGAACCGGTATCCGGCACGGAAGAGCGCCCCGGGCGGGGTGGAGAACTCGTTGATCACCAGACGCCCGCCGGGCTTCGTGACGCGCAGCAGCTCGCGCAGCGCCTTCTTCGGATCGTTGACGTTGCGCAGCGCATACGACATCGTGACCGCGTCGAACTCGCCGTCTGCGAACGGCAGATCGGTGGCATCCGCCTGCACGAACGAGAGGTTGCGGATGCGGCCGTGGCGGCGCTGGCCCTCGGCGAGCATGCCCGGCGAGAAGTCCGCAGCGACGACCTCGGCTCCGCTTCGGGCGAGGGATGCCGACGACGAGGCGGTGCCCGCACCGAGGTCGAGGATCTTCTCGCCCGGCTTCGGGGCGACGGCGCGCGTGGTGGCCGCACGCCAGAGCGCGTCGTTGCCGACCGTCATCGCCGTGTTCGTGCGGTCGTAGCCTGCGGCGACCTGGTCGAACATGCCGCTGACGCGGGCGGGGTCCTTGCCGAGGTCGGCGCGGTTTGCTTCGTTCGAGGTCACGAGTCCAGTCTAGGCGCGAGGTGCAGCGCATCGAGGCGGTCGAGCCACAGATCGGGGGTGGCATCGTCGAAGGGCGCGACCTGGGCGCGCACCCGCTGCTCGAGATCGAGCGCAAGCGCCTCGAGTCTGCTCATGACGTCGGCGGGATACCCGAACTGCGCACTGTGCTCGGCCCACTCGTCGCGGTCGTCTACCCACGTGCCGCGCTCCCCCTCGACCCGCACGACATCGAGGTCCATGTCGATGCCGACCGCGAGCAGCGGATCGTCGGACCAGCGCACATCCCAGCCGATGTCGATGTAGATCCGCATCCCCTGGGGGTGGTCGCGGTTGACCGTCAGTGCGAAGTCGGTCTGACGCGGCACGAGCGTGACGTTCGGCGTGGCGGCGATGAACGCCGCACTGGGGCGTTCGCTGGGCCAGCCGGTCGGCTGCCCGATCCAGTCGCCCCACTCGTCGGCGCCGAGATACACGCACTCGTGCCGCCAGTGCGTGGAGCCGTCCCATTTGCGCCACTGGAAGATCATCTCGGTGCCGGGGGTGGGACGCGCATCGTTCATTGACTCAGCGTAGGCGCCGCGTGAGACCTTCCCCATGACCGACGAACTAGGCTGGAGGGGTGAGCAGCAGGCTGGTCGTGGAGACCCGTGAGATCGATCCGGTCGAGGATCTCCTGGCCTATGCCGATCCGGCACGACCGCTCGCCTGGCTGCGTCGCGGAGACGGGATCGTCGCCGTGGGCGACGATGTCGTCGAGACCATCCGGGTGTCTGCGGGGAGCGCCCCGCTGCGCTCGGACGCGATCGCCGATGCGTGGCGAACGCTCGCGCAGGATGCCGACGTCGATGACGCGCTCCGACTTCCCGGCTCCGGCCTGGTCGCCTTCGGCGCACTGACCTTCGACGAGGACTCCGCCGCCGACAGCGTGCTGATCGTGCCGTCGCTCATGATCGGACGGCACCGCGGGCGCACCTGGCTCACGCGCATCGGTCGCGCAGCCGCTGCTCACGAGTCGGCCGAGCTGCAGGCGGGTGCCGACACCCGTCCGTA
>NZ_JAGGPD010000021.1 GCF_018613995.1 Microbacterium sp. ISL-103
GGGGGGGGGGGGGGGGGGGGGGGGGGGGGGGGGGGGGGGGGGGGGGGGGGGGGGGGGGGGGGGGGGGGGGGGGGGGGGGGGGGGGGGGGGGGGGGGGGGGGGGGGGGGGGGGGGGGGGGGGGGGGGTTCCGCCGCGATCTGGCCGGCGGTCCTCGCGCACGGCTCGCTCAACGCCTCGGCGGGCCTCGTCCTCATCGTCGCCGCTTCGCAGCCCGACCTGGCGCTCGCGGGTCCCCTGGGAATCGCAGGATGGATCGTCGCCGCCGTCGTCATCGCGGTGCTCGCGGCCACCGGTCAGTTCCGCGAACAGCCCGAGCTCGCCGGCGCCCCGGTGCGCCTGCTCTCGGCGCCGCGAGACGCGGGCGACCGCCGGGCCCCTTGACGCTCGGCGGGCCCGCGAGGTTGGCTGAGGGCATGGAATCCACCCCCGCCGCCTGGTCGAACGCCGATGCCTATCTCGCTGATCTCCTCGTCGGCCATGACCCGCATCTCGAGGCTGCTCTGACCGCTCAGCGCGATGC
The DNA here is from genome assembly GCF_018613995.1 of Microbacterium sp. ISL-103. Lineage (GTDB taxonomy): Bacteria > Actinomycetota > Actinomycetes > Actinomycetales > Microbacteriaceae > Microbacterium. Next base: position 522 of record NZ_JAGGPD010000021.1, read on the forward strand.
CGGCCTGCCCGAGATCGAGGTCGCGCCGGTCGGAGGCAAGTTCCTCCACCTGCTCGCACGCATCGCGGGTGCTCGCCGGGTGCTCGAGATCGGCACTCTGGGCGGGTACTCCACGATCTGGCTCGCCCGAGCGGTCGGCGAAGACGGTCGCGTCGTGACCGTCGAGGCCGAGGCCGACAACGCGGCCGTCGCCCGGGCGAGCATCGACGCCGCAGGAGTGGGCGACCGCGTCGACATCAGGATCGGCCGCGCAGCAGACGTGCTGCCCACCCTCGTGGGCGGATTCGACCTGGTGTTCATCGACGCCGACAAGGAGTCGAACACGGTCTACCTCGACTGGGCGGCGAAGCTCGGACACCCCGGAACCGTGATCGTCCTCGACAACATCGGGCGCGAGGGTGAGATCGTGCGCGACGACGCGACCGATCCCAAGGTCGTCGGCACCAGGGATGCGCTGCGGATGCTGAGCGACGACCCGCGCTTCGACGCGACCGCGCTGCAGACGGTCGGCATCAAGGGGTGGGACGGCGTCGCGCTCGCGGTGGTCGTGTGAACGTTCGACTCCGACCCCGGGGCCGGTGGGCGAGCGGGCTAGACTGGGCGCGGATCGACGACGCTCCACACAACGTTTTCTCTGAGCAAGGAGCACATCAGTGGCACTGATCGAGGCTGTAGGCGCACGCGAAATTCTCGACTCGCGCGGAAACCCGACCGTCGAGGTGGAGGTGCTCCTCGATGACGGCGTCGTCCAGCGGGCCGCCGTCCCGTCCGGCGCATCCACCGGCGCATTCGAGGCGTACGAGCTGCGTGACGGCGACAAGAGCCGCTATGGCGGCAAGGGCGTGCTCAAGGCCGTCGACGCCATCATCGACGAGCTCGGACCGGCGCTCGAGGGCGTCGAGGCCAGCGAGCAGCGCATCGTCGACGAGATCCTGATCGAGACCGACGGCACCGAGAACAAGCAGCGCACCGGCGCCAACGCGATCCTGGGCGTCAGTCTCGCCGTCGCGAAGGCCGCGGCCGACTCGGCCGACCTGCCGCTGTTCCGCTACCTGGGTGGACCCAACGCGCACGTGCTGCCCGTTCCGCTCTTCAACGTCATCAACGGTGGCGAGCACGCCGACAACGGCATCGACATGCAGGAGTTCTTCCTCGCGCCGATCGGCGCCGAGACCTACTCCGAGGCGCTCCGCTGGGGTGTCGAGACCTACCACGTGCTGCGCGGCGAGCTGAAGGCCGCCGGATACGCGACGGGTCTCGGCGACGAGGGCGGTTTCGCCCCCGACCTGCCCAGCAACCGCGAGGGCCTCGACTTCCTGGTCAAGGCGATCGAGAAGGCCGGATTCAAGCCGGGCACCGAGATCGCACTCGGCCTCGATGTCGCCGCCACCGAGTTCTTCAGCGACGGCGTGTACCGCCTCGACAACAAGGACTGGAGCGGCCCCGAGCTGATCGAGTACTACCAGGGTCTCGTCAACGACTTCCCGATCGTCACGATCGAAGATGCGCTCGCCGAGGACGACTGGGACAACTGGAAGCTCCTCACCGATGCGCTGGGCTCGAAGGTGCAGCTCGTCGGAGACGACCTGTTCGTCACCAACCCGTCGCGTCTCGCCGACGGCATCAAGCGCGGCGTGGCCAACTCGCTGCTCGTCAAGGTCAACCAGATCGGCACGCTCACCGAGACGTTCGACGCGGTCAGCCTGGCGCAGCGCTCGGGCTACACCGCCATGCTGTCGCACCGCTCGGGCGAGACCGAGGACACCACGATCGCCGACCTCGTCGTCGCGACGAACGCGGGTCAGATCAAGGCGGGTGCGCCTGCTCGCAGCGAGCGCGTCGCGAAGTACAATCAGCTTCTGCGTATCGAGGAAGAGCTGGGCGACGCCGCGGTGTTCGCGGGCCGTTCCGCGTTCCCGCGCTACCAGGGCTGACAGCAGCTGAGACAGACATACGCCGCGTGAGCGGCACGTTCGGAGGAGGAGCCGTGGCACGACGACCGGCTCCTCCTTCGGCGTCTCCGGCAGCGCGCACGGCAGATGCGGTTCCTGCCGCGAAGGCGTCCCCGCGCGCGGCCGGTTCCCGTCGGGGGAGAGATGCGTCGGTCCGCGGCGCGCCGGATCGTCGCGTAGACGTGCGTGAATGGGCCTCCGGCATCCGCCTCTCGGCATTCTCGGTGATCATGCTCTCGCTCGTGGTCCTCGGCGCCTGGGTGCTGGTGCCGACGCTCGGCACGTTCATCGACCAGCGCCAGAAGATCGCGGCGTTGGAGCAGTCGATCCAGGTCTCCGGAGACCAGATCGCTGCTCTCGAGCAGGAACGCGACCGCTGGAACGACCCGGCTTACATCACGACTCAGGCGCGCGAGCGGCTCTACTACGTCAAGCCGGGCGAGGTCGTGTACCTCATCGACAACGATCTCGACCCCGCGGCTCTTCCGCAGCAGCAGGGCCCGGTCTCGGACACCCTCGAAGAGACACCGTCCGACTGGATGCCTCAGCTGCTTCGCACCCTCACCTCGGCCGGACTCAGCGACACCGCCGCCGTCAGTCGCTGACGCGAGCGGTCTCCTTCACGGCCCTGTCCCTGGGAGCATCCTCCCGGCCGCCTCCCGTACGCTGGAGGGGTGACCACGCCGCCTTTCCCCGCCCCCACCGCCGCTGAGCTCGCTGTGGTGTCGACCCAGCTGGGCAGGACCGCACGCGGTGTCGTCGGCATCGCGGCGCGCTGCGCCTGCGGCAATCCGACGGTCGTCGCGACGACGCCCCGGCTGCCCGACGGCACGCCGTTCCCGACTTTCTACTACCTCACCCATCCGGCGGCGACGGCGGCGATGTCGACCCTCGAGGCGACGCAGGTCATGCCCGAGCTCGCGGCGCTGCTGGCCGACGACGAGGGCGTCGCGAGCGCCTATCTCGCCGCGCACGAGGCGTATCTGGGTGATCGAGCGCAGTTCGGCGACGTCGAAGAGATCGCCGGAATCTCAGCCGGCGGTATGCCGACCCGCGTGAAGTGCCTGCACGCTCTCGCCGGCCACGCTCTCGCCGCAGGCCCCGGTGTGAACCCGATCGGCGACATCGCGCTCGAGCGATCCGCATGGTCGCCCGACCGGTGCCGTTGCGACGAGCCGGGCGCCGCCCTCCGCGACATCGAGGCGACGACGGCATGAGGTCGACGCGGATGCTGCGAAGCGGTGTCGCGCTGGCGACGATCGTGGCATCCGTCCTGCTCCTCGGCGCCACGGCGACGCCGACGCCGGCCCCGGTGCCCGACGACCCCGCCGATCCCGTGCGCGCTGCGGAGTACTGGCTCGACGGTGCACGCATCCGTGACGCCTGGCAGACGACACGCGGCGACGGCGTCACGATCGCCGTCATCGACACCGGCATCGGCAAGGTTCCCGGCGTCTTCGACGAAGCAGTGGTGGGTGGCACCGACGTGTCGGGCACCGGAACTCCCGACGGACGCACCCCCGTCGGCGCCATCGACGGCAATCACGGCTCCTGGGTCGCGTCTCTCGCCGCCGGTCGCGGCGCCGCAGACGGCAAAGGCATGATAGGGGTCGCCCCCGAGGCCGACCTGCTGTCGATCTCGGTGGGTTTCGGAGCAGCCGCGGCCGTGCCCTTCACCGAACAGGTCGCCAAGGCCATGCGCTGGGCCGTCGATCACGGCGCCGACATCATCAACCTCTCGTTCACCACGAACACGCTGGATTGGGACAGGAGCTGGGACGACGCGTTCCTCTACGCCTTCGAGCACGATGTGGTGGTGGTCGTCGCGGCGGGCAACAGGGGGAGCGGCACCAACATCATCGGCGCCCCGGCGACGATCCCCGGAGTCCTCACGGTCGGCGGAGTCGACCAGACGGGCACCGCGAGCATCGAGGCATCGACACAGGGCATCACGATCGGGATCGCCGCGCCCAGCGAGGGACTGCGCGGCGTCTCGGCCGACGGCACGGTCGTGCCGTGGAGCGGCACGAGCGGGGCGGCGCCGATCGTGGCGGGCATCGCGGCCCTGATCAGGTCGGCACACCCCGAGATGGATGCGGCGAACGTGATCAACCGCATCATCAAGACAGCGATCACCGTTCCGGGCATGGGCAAGCTCCCCGACCCGCTGTACGGCTACGGTCTGGTCGACGCCGAGGCTGCCGTCACCGGCGACGTCGCGACGGTGTCGGAGAACCCCATGGGCGACCTGGCCGAGTGGGTGCGGCTGTACCGCAGGGCAGAGACCGTTCCCCAGCCCGAGCCCACCGCCGCGCCGGTCGAGGTGCCACCGCTGCCGGATGCCGACGCGCCGACGGAGGCCGGTTCACCGTTGCTTCCCAGCGCTGATTCGCTGCGCTACGGTACCCTGCCGCTCATCGCGCTCACAGTCCCTGGTATCCTGATAGGGCTTGGCGTCACCGCAGCTGCCCGGCGCATCCGATCGGCGCGCGCTCGCACGCCACATTCCTGACTCCCGAGGAGTTGTCCCCCTGTGCCTGAGAACAGCACTGTGCCCAAGATCCTGATCGTCGGCGGAGGCTATGCAGGCTTCTACACGGCGTGGAAGCTGGAGAAGCACCTTCGCAAGGGCGAAGCAGACGTCACCATGGTCGACCCGCTGCCGTACATGACGTACCAGCCGTTCCTCCCCGAGGTGGCCGCAGGCTCGATCGAAGCCCGCCACTCGGTGGTCGCCCACCGTCGTCACCTCAAGCGCACCAACGTGCTCACGGCCAAGGTGACGGGCATCAACCACGCCGAGAAGGTCGCGACCATCACGCCGCCCGTGGGTGAGCCGTACGAGTTCGCCTACGACCAGATCGTCGTCACCGCAGGCGCGGTCTCGCGTACGTTCCCGATCCCCGGCATCGCCGACAACGCGATCGGTCTGAAGACGATCGAAGAGGCCGTCGCCATCCGTGACCGCCTGATGTCGAACTTCGACAAGGCCGCATCGCTGCCCGCGGGCCCCGAGCGCGACCGTCTGCTGTCGGTCGTCGTCGTCGGCGGCGGCTTCGCCGGCATCGAGGTCTTCGCCGAGCTGCGCTCGCTCGCCTCGTCGCTGGTGGGCAAGTACCCGCAGCTGAGCTTCGAGGACACGCACTTCCACCTCATCGAGGCGATGGGCCGCATCATGCCCGAGGTGTCGCTGCCGACGAGCGAGTGGGTTCTCAAGGACCTCGCGAAGCGCGGCGCCAACGTGCACCTCGACACCCAGCTGACCAGCGCGATCGATGGCAACGTCGAGCTGTCGACCGGCGAGATCATCCCGACCGACCTCATCGTCTGGACCGCCGGTGTCATGGCGAACCCGACCGTGGTCCGCGGTGGCGACCTTCCGATCGAAGAGCGTGGTCGCATCCAGACGCGTGCAGACCTTCGAGTCGGCACCCCCGAGGCATTCGTTCCGGATGCCTGGGCAGCCGGTGACGTCTCGGCCGTTCCCGACCTCTCCGGCGGCGGAGTCGGCGGCTTCTGCGTGCCGAACGCCCAGCACGCGGTGCGCCAGGCGAAGCTGCTCGCGAAGAACATCGTCGCCGTGCTGCGTGGTGAAGACCCGAAGGAGTACTTCCACAAGAACCTCGGTGCCGTCGCGGGCCTCGGTCTCTACAACGGTGTCTTCCAGTCCGGCAAGATCGCCCTCAAGGGCTTCGTCGCCTGGGTCGCGCACCGTGGCTACCACGGCCTCGCGATGCCCACGTGGGAGCGCAAGTTCCGCGTGGTCTGGGGCTGGTGGAACAACCTGTGGCTCGGCCGTGACATGGTCAACCTCGAGACGGTGCAGAACCCGCGCTATGTGTTCGAGGAGTTCGCCGCGCGTCCGCGCCCGGCCGCAGACGCGCCCGCGCCCGCCGTCACGGCTCCTGCCGAGCAGGCGAAGGCCGTCGACAAGGCTGCCGATGAGAAGCCCGCCGGCGAGAAGACCGCAGTCAAGAAGCCGGCAGCGAAGAAGCCAGCAGCGAAGAAGCCTGCTGAGACGGCCGCTGCCAAGTAGTCCGTTCTCGCGAACGCCCCGATTCCACGGAGTCGGGGCGTTCGTCGTCTCCGGCGGGGGTCGGCGAGTCTCGCACCGGGCTCATAGGACTGCTTGCTAGCGTCTGTCGTGCAAGGGGAGTACTCCCGTCTGCGGTGGTGTCGTCATTACGGATACGAGGTCGTGTCCCGGCCCGCCGGCCCGTGAGGGTGGAGGAGACCTGGCGTCCGTATCCGCGGACGACCAAGGACCCCTCATCGCACCGCTGTCGAGTCCCGTGGCCGTCCACACCCCACGAAGGAATCGACACCATGGGAAAACTCACCCGACTGATCGGGATGGCTGCTCGCGCTCTCGACCTCGACGAGAGCGGATCCCGCACCGGTCGGTCCGGCTCGCAGGCGGGCTCGACGCCCCCGGCGCCGGAACGGCGGCCCTCCGCGCACGACCGATACGCACCGCCTCCCGCGGCGGGCCAGTCGGGTCATGACCCCTATGCACCGCCGCCCGCCGGCCGCGCGCCCGCCGACCGTCCGCGAGTCGGCGGAGCGAAGGCCGCATCGGATGCCGATCGCGCCGCCATCGCCCGATACGACTACCTCCTCGAGACGGCCGATCCGCACCGTGTCGAGCAGATCCACCGCGAGGCCTTCGCGCGCCTGACGCCCGCGCAACGAGCGCAGGTGCACGAGAGGATGACGGCGGAACTCGCTCCGGGGGAGCGCCCGGCATCCTCATCACCCGACGATCTGGCGCGCGCGGCGGGGCGCTCCGAGGCATCGCGGCCCGGCCGCATGCGGGGACTGCTCTCGCGGGTACGCGGATTCGGCGCGGCCGGCGCCGTGGGCGGCGCAGCGGTGGGTGCGCTGGGCATCGTCGCGGTCGGGGCCGTCGGCAGTGCCGTCGCCGCTCCTCTGCTCGAGCAGGCGGCCGGCCTCGGCGTGGACTTCGACGCATTGGCGCAGGGCATCGACGTCGAGGCGATCCCGAGCGGCCTCGGAGGAGAGGAACTCGCGGGCGCGGCCGGGGGTGTGCTCGGGTCGGCGGGTGAGACGGTGTCGGGTCTCGGCGACACGGCGAGCGAATGGGGGCAGCGGCTGGGTGACCTCGGGATCCCCGGAATCGGCGACCTGTTCGGCCGATGAGTGCTCTGAACGCGGCGGTCGCCGACCCCTCAACGTCGGACCACGGCTTCTCGGGCCTCACAGGTTTCGCTGCCGACGTCCTCACCGGCCTCGGCGACATCGGGGTCGGCGTGCTCGTCTTCGTCGAGGTGCTGATCCCGCCCATCCCGAGTGAGGTGATCCTGCCGTTCGCGGGGTATCTGAGCCAGAGTGGCGATCTCACCCTCGGATGGCTGATCGTCTGGAGCACGCTCGCATCGTGGGTCGGTGCGCTCCTGCTCTACTGGCTCGGAGCCGCCATCGGGGTGGAGCGGGCGGTGCGGCTGCTGTCGGCCACCAAGCTGGTCAGTCGTGCCGACCTCGAGCGCGGCGTGCACTGGTTCGAACGCAGCGGAGGGTGGACCATCCTGGTCGGCCGGCTGGTTCCCGGCATCCGCAGCCTGATCTCGATCCCGGCCGGGGCGACGCGCATGAATCTCCTTCGCTTCAGTGCGTACACGATCGTGGGAAGCGGCCTGTGGAACTCGCTTCTCATCGGAGTCGGTGCCGCACTCGGCACGCAGCACGAGCAGCTCGAGCACGTGCTCGGATATCTCGACTACGCGGTGTACACCGCGATCGCCGTCGCACTCGCCGTGCTGATCCTGCGCCGGGTTCGCGAGGCCAGAACAACGCGGTCCGCCGCGACGCGATCGGGCGGATCGCCCGAATGACGGTGCAGCTGGTGCCCCCGCTGGGACTCGAACCCAGACTGAAGCGATTTTAAGTCGCCTGCCTCTGCCATTGGGCTACGGGGGCTGTCAGCTCCAGCCGTGCGCTCAGAGTACACGGCCGATGCACCCGCGATCGTCAGAGGTGCTGCAGAGGGACGAGCCTCTCAGGGCCCGTCCCTCTGTGATGCTGCTGAGACAGCATCTTCACCCCCCGGCAAACGACCGCATGCGGCCGATGAGCCCGCCAGAACGACGGCCTCAGTGAGAGAGACGGCGAGTACGCGTGTTCATTACGTGGGCGGGAGCTAATGTATTGGCATTCCGGCTGTGGGGAGGCGGCGAGGGAGTGGTGCGACTCGGTGTCGCAAACACTGAATCCGCGTCCACCGAAGCCGTAGGGTGGGGGAGTGCTCGACCTCACCGCCGATCTGAGCCCCGAAAAGGGACGTCCCCCCGTCTCGCCCGAGTGGCAGGACCCGTCACGCTACTGGCCTCGCCTGTCTGCCGCGACGGGCCATCTCCCCGCCCCGGTGGCGGTGATCGACCGCGAAGCGCTGCGATACAACGCGATGGATCTGCTCGTGCGCGCGGGTGGGCTGCCCATCCGTGTCGCGTCGAAGTCCGTGCGCGTCCGCAGTGTGCTCGATGCGGTCCTGCAGCTGCCCGGCTATCGGGGGATCCTCGCATTCACCCTCGCCGAGGCGCTCTGGCTCGCCGAGACGCATGACGACATCGTCGTCGGCTACCCGACGGTCGACCGCGCGGGGCTGACGGCGCTCTTCGCCTCGGAAGAGGCGGCTCGGCGCATCACGCTCATGGTCGACGATCCCGCGCACCTCGACATCGTCGACAGTGTCGCTCCGCCCGGCAGCCGCCCTGACATCCGTGTCGCGATCGACGCCGACGCCTCGCTGAAGTCCGCCGCTCTCGGTCACATCGGTGTGCGCAGGTCCGCTCTGTTCACCGCAGGAGAGGTCGCCGCCTTCGCACGCAAGATCGTGCGGCGCCCCGGGTTCACTCTCGTCGGTCTGCAGATGTACGAGGCGCAGATCGCCGGGCAGGGCGACAACGCCGGGCGTGACGCGCCCGTGATCCGTCTCATGCAGGCCCGATCCCGCGCCGAGCTCCGCGAGCGGCGAGCTGCCATCGTGAGCGCGCTGTCCGAGATCGCGCCACTCGAGTTCCTCAACGGCGGCGGAACCGGGTCGCTCGAGTTCACCGGGAGCGACGAATCGCTCACCGAGGCGAGCGCCGGCAGCGGGCTGCTCGGTGGGCATCTCTTCGACGGATACCGCTCGTTCCGCCCTGCGCCGGCATCCGCGTTCGCCTTCGACGGCGTGCGGCGGCCCACCGCCGATATCGCGACCGTGCTCGGAGGCGGATGGATCGCATCAGGACCGGCTCTGCAGTCTCGTCAGCCCTCACCCGTGTGGCCTGAGGGGCTGCGCACGCTCGCGCGGGAGGCCGCGGGAGAAGTGCAGACGCCGTTGCAGGGGCGCGCGGCCGAGCGCCTCGGCGTCGGCGACCGGGTCTGGTTCCGACACGCCAAGAGCGGCGAGCCCGCCGAGCGCATCGACAGCTATCAGCTCGTCTCGGGCGATGAGATCCTCGACGAACTGCCCACATATCGCGGCGAAGGGAGGGCGTTCCTGTGACGCGGATCGGTGGCACCTGGCAGAACTGGGGGCGGTCGGCGCAGGTCAAGCCGCTGCGTGTCGAGCGTCCGCGCAGCCCCGAGGGCGTGCAGCGCGCGGTCAAGGCCGCGGTGTCGCAGGGGCTGACCATCAAAGCGGTCGGGGCAGGCCACAGCTTCACCGGCATCGCCGTGGCCCCGGGTGTGCTCCTCGAGCTCGACGACATGCAAGGTCTCGTGGCGGCCGATGCGGCGACCGGTCGGGTCACGCTTCTGGCGGGCACTCGGCTGCATCGCATCCCCGGTCTGCTCGCGCCCTTCGGCCTGGCGATGGAGAACCTCGGCGACATCGACCGACAGTCGATCTCGGGCGCGATCTCGACCGGAACCCATGGCACAGGTGCGGGTTTCGGTGGCCTCGCCGCCCAGGTCGTCGGCATCTCGCTGGTGACGGCCGCAGGCGATTTCCTTCGCATCGACGCCGAGCACAACGCCGAGATGCTGCCTGCCGTCGCGCTCGGGCTCGGGGCACTCGGGATCATCGTCGAGGTGACTCTGCAGTGCGTGCCGTCGTTCGCGATGGAGGCGGTCGACGAGCCGGCGCCTCTCGACGACGTGCTCGATTCCCTCGACCGCCGCGTCGCCTCGTCCGATCACTTCGAGTTCTACTGGTTCCCTCACACCGAAGTCGCACTGACCAAGCGCCAGACCCGTCTCCCGGAATCCACCAGGCGTCAGCCGCTTCCCGTGGTGGGGCGCTGGATCGATGAGACGCTGCTCTCGAACGGCGTGTACCGGGCGGTGTGCGCCTCGGCGCAGGTCGCTCCCGTCATCACGCCGCCGTTCAACAGGCTCGCCGTGAAGCCCACCGGCGATCGCCGGTACACGGACCTCCCGCATCGGGTGCTGACGCCGCGCCGTTCGGTCAGATTCCGCGAGCTGGACTACGCGGTGCCGGCCGCGAAC
>NZ_JAGGPD010000397.1 GCF_018613995.1 Microbacterium sp. ISL-103
TCCCTCGGGGCACGCCTTCCTCGCCTCGGAGTCGTTCGTGAACCCCGACGGCAGCGGCACCACTCTTCCGGTGCCGTCGCCCGCCGAAGTGTTCGCCGCCGCCAAGGTGCTCGGCATGCACACCGTGATCGACCCGTACACCGAGCCCGCGCGCTGGGAGTCGGTCGCGCAGATCGAGGAGACCGCGCGACTGCCCAACGAGGCGGCCGCCGTCGGCGCCACCGTCGGCGTGCGCGTCGGGTACCACAACCACGCGCACGAGCTGGAGGCCGTGTTCGACGGCGTCACCGGACTCGAGGTGCTCGCGGGCCTTCTCGATGACCGCGTGGTGCTCGAGGTCGACCTGTACTGGGTCTCCCGTGGCGGAGTCGACCCCGTCGCGCTGCTGCAGCGCCTCGGCGACCGCGTGATCGCGGTGCACGCCAAGGACGGCACGCTCGACCCCGCACTGAGCGCCTACCCGCCCGCCGACCAGGTGCCCGCCGGCGACGGCGCCGTGCCTCTCGTCGAGGCCATCGCCGCGGCTCCCGCGCTCGAGCTCGCGATCGTCGAGTTCGACCACTACGAGGGCGACCTCTGGGCAGCGATCGAACGCAGCCGGGTGTACCTCGACGAGAAGGTGGCCGGCTGATGACGATCGGCAACGGCCCCGTCGGCGTCGGCATCATCGNNAGTACCTGTCGAACCTCACGACGTTCCCCGACGTGCGGGTCCTCGCGATCGGCGACCTGCTCGTGGAGCGCGCGAAGGCGCAGGCCGAGAAGTACGGCGTGCCCCGGGCGGGCGGCGTCGATCTCGTGCTGAACGACCCCGACATCGACATCGTCGTGAACCTCACGATCCCGGCGGTGCACGTCGAGGTCTCGGAGGCGATCATCGCCGCAGGCAAGCACGTGTGGACGGAGAAGCCGATCGGCGTCAGCCGCGACGAGTCCCTGCGGCTGCTCGCGACCGCGGATGCCGCGGGGCTGCGCGTCGGCGTCGCCCCCGACACCGTGCTCGGCCCGGGGGTGCAGACGGCGAAGCGCGCCATCGCGCGTGGTGACATCGGTCGCCCGCTGTTCGCCCAGACGACGTTCCAGTGGCAGGGGCCGGAGATCTTCCACCCGAACCCCGCATTCCTGTACGCCAAGGGCGGCGGCCCGCTGCTCGACATGGGTCCGTACTACGTCTCGGCACTCGTGCACGTGTTCGGGCCGGTGGCCGCGGTCGCAGCCCTCGGACTCCAGGGCGCGCCCACCCGCACAGTGCAGGTCGGCGAGCTGGCGGGTCAGGAGTTCCCGGTCGAGATCCCGTCGACGCTCAGCGTGCTGATGGACTTCGAGCAGGGCGGTCAGGCGCAGAGCCTGTACAGCACCGACTCGCCGCTGCTGCGCACGGGCATCGTCGAGATCACCGGCACCGAGGGGACGATCGTGATCCCCGATCCCAACACCTTCGGTGGCGAGATCATGATCACCCGGCCGCTGACGCGCGCGTTCGTGCCGCCGGCGCCCATGCAGCAGGACGTCGTCGACGTCGAACAGGAGGGCGTCCTGTCGGGGCGCGGCGTGGGGCTCCTCGACATGGCGCGGTCGATCGCTGCCGGCCGTGCGCATGTCGCGACCGGCGAGTTCGGGTACCACGTGCTCGACACGCTGCTGTCGATCGAAGAGGCAGCCGAGTCGCGCAGCTTCGTGACCGTCGACAGCACCCTCGACGCGGTCGGGTCGCTCGACGCCGACTTCGACCCGTTCGCCGCGACCCTCTGAGGTCCGACGACGCTCTGAAGCGATCCGGTGTGGCGGCGAACGCGCGGTCAGCGTGCCTTCGTCGCCACATAGCGGTCGACGTTCGCGGGTGAGAGCACCTCGCGGGCGACCATGATCGCGGCCCCGAGCACAGCGGCGCGGTCGCCCGCCTGCGACTGCACGATCGCGAGGTGCTGCGTGGCCAGGGGGATCGAGCGACGGTAGACGACCTCGCGCACCCCGGCGAGAAGGTGCTCGCCCGCGCGGGCGATGCTGCCGCCCAGAACGATGATCGACGGGTTGAGCAGGTTGACGACGGTCGCCAGCACCTCGCCGACATCGCGGCCCGCCTGACGTGTCGCCTCGATGGCGGCGGCGTTGCCCGAGCGTACGAGATCGACCACGTCCGAGGGGCCGTTCGCCTCGTGCCCGGCCTCCCGCAGGGCTGTGGCCAGAGCCGACCCGCTCGCGAGCGCCTCGAGATCGCGCTCATCGCCGGGCTCTCTCGCGGAACCTGCGCCGCTCGGCACCTGGACGTGCCCCAGGTCGCCGGCCGACCCCTGAGCGCCGCGCTGCAGCTGGCCACCGGCGATGATGCCCGAGCCGATGCCCGTCGACACCTTGACGAAGACGAGGTCGTCGATGTGCGGCCAGGTGGTCGCCTGCTCGCCGAGGGCGAGGATGTTCACGTCGTTGTCGACGAGCACCGGCACATCGAACGTGCGCTGCACGTAGGCGGGAATGTCGAAGCGGTCCCACCCCGGCATGATCGGCGGGTTGGTCGGGCGTCCGGTCGAGTGCTCGACGGGGCCGGGGACGCCGATCCCCACGCCGAGCAGGGGGATGCCGGTGGCGGCGGCGGACTCGAGAAGAGCGGCGCCGTCTTCGAGGATCAATTCGAGCAGGCTCTCGGGTCCGTCGCCGATGTCGATCGTGCGCGTGCGGGAATCGAGGATGATGCCGGAGAGATCCGCGACGGCGACGGTGGCGTGCGTGGCTCCGAGGTCGACGGCGAGAACGAGGCCGGCACGCGCGTTGAACGCCAGTCGCGCGGGCGGGCGTCCGCCGGTGGAGACCGCCTCGCCGGCCGGGCGCAGCAGGTCGGCGACCAGAAGGGCATCGACCCGCAGCGCGACCGTCGAGCGCGCGAGCCCGGTGAGCGCGGCGAGCTCGGCCTTCGTGCGGGCTGTCCCGTCGCGCAGGATCTGGAAGATCTCTCCTGCGCCGGGATTCGCCGCCGCAGCGGTGCGGAGTGCGTCGACCATTGCGTCAGTAAACCACAGACTTGCATCGACTCACGATCGACTTCCGATTCGTTACAAATAACTTTTGACAAAGGTCTAGCAAAAGTCGACGGGGCTGTGTCAGACTCACCGGCATGACAACGGATGTCACCCACACCGGTCTCGGGACGATCCGAGCCGGCATCCTCGGCGGAGGATTCATGGCCCGCGTGCATCGCACGGCGGCCCGTGACGCCGGCGGCGAGCTGCGCGCCGTCGCCACGCGCTCCGAAGCCGGAGGACGCCAGGCGGCAGACGAGCTCGGGGCGGTGCGGGCCGAGCTCCACGCAGCAGCCCTGCTGCTCGCCG
>NZ_JAGGPD010000398.1 GCF_018613995.1 Microbacterium sp. ISL-103
AGAAGGTAGAACATCCACTCGCTGTCGACGATGAACATGAGACCCGAGATGAGACCCCAGGTGATCATGATGCGCGCGATCCAGCGACGCGCGCCGACCTTGGCGAGAATGAGGTTCGAGGGGATCTCGAAGATGAAGTATCCGATGAAGAACAGCCCGGCGCCGAGGCCGTAGACGACGTTCGAGAAGCCGAGGTCGGCGCTCATGGTCGCCTGCGCGTATCCGATGTTCACGCGGTCGAGGTATGAGAGGAAGAAGCCGAGCATAGCGAGCGGGAGCACGCGCAGCATCACCTTCCGGAAGAGCTTGTCGTCGTTGACGTTCATGGGGGTCCTTGGTCGTTGGTCAGGGATCGGGTCTCTGTCAGGAGATCGGGTCGGCGAGAGGTCTGGGGTCGTACACGCGCTGGGCCGTGTCGTGGAACACCGCACGCTGGGCGTCGGAATCGAAGGCGGAGAGGATCTCGCGGTAGCCGTCGACCAGGCCATGGAAGTCGATGAACATGCCGTCGACGGGGAAGTTGCTGCCGAACATGACGCGCTCGGCACCGAAGACCCGCACGAGATCTTCGATCGGACCGCGGTTGGCCTCGACAGTCCATGGCGTCCCGGCGACGCAGAGCCCTGACGCCTTGATCACCACGTTGGGTTCCTCGGCGACCCGCTCGAGGGCAGCACGCCAGGCCGCGACCGTCTCGTCGTCACGGGAAGCGAGCACACCCGCGTGATCGATCACCAGCGTGGTCTCGGGAAAGTCGACGGCGAGGCGGCGCGCCTCCTCGAGGTTCCACCACGGCGTCTGCAGGTCGAAGTGCAGACCGTGCTCGGCGAGAAGCGCATAGCCGTCGCGCCAGGAGTCGTCGCTCAGCAGTGAGCGCACACCCGCGTCGGCGTCATCACGCGACGTCGCCCCACCGGGCTTGTGCCGAACGCTCTTCACGGCGGGCACGGCAGCCAGCTCGGAAAGGCGATCGGCGATATCCGGAGCGTCGAGCCAGGCCTGTGCGACCATCGACCCGGGTACGCCCGACTCCTCGCGGTACCGCTCGATCGCTCGCACCTCAGCGAGACCGTCGCCCGGCACCCATTCGGCCTCCATGTAGACCGAGGCGACCACGCCCGCCCCCGCGATGTCCCTCAGATAGTCGGCCGGCAGATAGTCGCGCTTGATCGGCTCGTAGTCGCCGTACCGGTGAGCGACGCTCGCGCCCGGGGCCAGCCACGGATGACGGACGAGACCGAGGTCCCACACGTGGTGGTGGGCGTCGATGATCGGCCCGTCGTAGAAGTCAGGCATTCACGGCCGCCTTGCGCACTCCGCGCCCCTCGAAGTCGATCGAGAGCGAGCCGACGAGATAGATCGCGGCGCAGACCGCGAGGTAGATGAGCACAGCGGTGTAGCCGCCGGTGAACTGCACCAGGAGGCCTGCGACGATCGGCACGACGATGCCCGCCGAGGTGCCGGCGAAGTTCATCACGCCACCGACGATGCCGACGCGCTCGGGCTTGGCCAGACGACCGGGGATCGTCCAGTACAGGCCACCGAACAGGTTGAAGAACACTCCGATGCAGAGCAGGGTCACTGCTGTCGCCGCATCGCTCACGAACGGCAGTGCGGCGAGTGCGAGCAGGCTGAGGGCGCCGGATCCGCCGAACAGCAGCTTGAAGGCGCGGTTGGGAGACATGCGCTTCTGCAGGGTGTCGGCGAGGATGCCGCTGAGGATCTCACCGAAGGCTCCGCACAGGAAGATGAGGAAGGTCGCGAATCCCATGGCCGCGAGGTCGAGGCCTCGAGCCTGCGAGAGGTATGTCGGGCCCCAAGTGACCAGGCCCCAGAAGACCATGGCCCAGCCGATGCGGCCGACGACCATCCAGAAGACGGTCGCCCGACTCATGCCCGGCGGTTCCTCGTCCACACGCTCCTCGACGCCGCCGGAGCGGATCAGCTCCTCCTCTGCGCGGTTGACGAGCGGATGCTCCGAGGGGTGATTGCGGATGAACAGGGCGACGCCGATNNTGGCGGAGGAACAGGGCGACGCCGATGCCGATCACGACCGGGGCGAGACCGATGATGATGAAAGACCAGCGCCACGATCCCGTCGCCGTGATCAGACCGGTGACGACGAGAGCGCCGAAGGCCGACCCGAGCGGTGCACCGGAGTCGATGAGGGTGACACCGGTGGCGCGGTGCTTCGCCGGCAGCCAGCGGGTGACGAGCTTGTTGGCCGACGGCATGTACGGGGCCTCGAAGGCACCGAGGCCGAGACGGCTGAGGACGAGCATGACGGCGTTCACGGCAAGGCCGGCAAGGGCCGTGAACGACCCCCAGATGACGGCGGCGATGCCGATCACCCTGCGCGGTCCGAACTTGTCGGCGGCCGCACCGCCCGGGATCTGGAACAGGCAGTACGTCCAGAAGAACGCCGAGAGGATCAGGCCCTGCACAGCGGGCTCGAGCAGGAACTCGGCGCTGATCGTGGGCAGGGCGACCGAGAGCGAGGCCCGGTCGATGCAGTTGATCGTGTAGAAGACGAACAGTACGACGATGACCCACCAGCGGATCTTCGTGGGGCGTGCGGTGCGGGCGGCGGTGCCCTGGTCGACGGTGGTCATCAGTGGTCCTTGGAGAGCGAATCGGAGGGATGGGAGGAGAGGTCGAGCCGGTAGACCCGCGCGGCGGTGCCGGAGAACAGGGCGTCGAGGCTCGCGGAGTCGAGGCCTGTGGCACCGGCGAGGATCGTGTCCATGACCTCGTCGAAGTCGGGGGCGGTGAGCGTGGCGACCGGAAGGTTCGAGGCGAACAGCGCACGGTCGGCACCGAAGATCGAGAGGCTGTCTCTGACGACGACCTCGTTCGACGGGCGATCCCAGCGGTTGCGGTACAAGCCGAGCTCCGACACCTTGACGACGGTGCCGGGCAGAGCGGCGAGGCGCTCCATGCCGTCGCGCCACACACGCAATCCCTCGGCGGAGCGATCGAGCGGCAGGCCGCAGTGGTTCACGACGACGGGGAGATCGGGGAAGTCGGCCAGCACATCGGCCGCCTCGGCCAGGTGGTAGTGCGGGACGCGCAGATCCCACGAGAAACCGTGCGCCGCGAGGGCGGCGATCCCCTCGATCCACTCCGGGTCGTGGAGCGTGCCCGCCCCGGTCGCACGCTCGTCGGCGCGAGCGGCGATCACGGGCTTCGAGCGGATGCCGCGGACGATCGAGCGCTGTGCATGAGCGGCCAGCACCTCGTCGCGATCGGCCTGCAGGAATCCGACATGCGCGACGGCGGCGATCGGGAACCGTCCGGCGGTCGCGTCGCTGAGCCTCTGGAGGAAGTCGTCCTCCTCCACCTGCTCGCTGCGGCTGCGCTCGGCCTCGCAATGCACGGTGCCGATGACATCCCAGCCCTCGGTCGCCGCCAGGTACTGACGCGGCAGGAAGGTGCGACGCATCGCGTTGTAGTCGCCGAGGAAGAAGTCCTCGTTGTACTCGTCCTGGATCCACGGCCAGTGGCCGTCGCCGTCGAGATCCCAGAAGTGGTGGTGCCCGTCGACGATCCGCAGCTCGTATCCCTCGGGGAGACGCGCCGCGCGGATGCGGCGAGCAGCCTCGACGGTCACAGCCGGACGCCCTCGACGAACGCGGCACGCACGTCGTCCGCGACTCCCTCGAGGTCGGAGATGCGGATGAGCTCGCCCTCGGCGACGTCGCGCACGAGTCGCGCACCGGAGAGCAGGTAGTAGGCGGCAGCGAGCGCATCGTCGGTGTCGCTGAGGGCATCGGCGCGGTCGATGATCACGGGGCGGACGCCGTCGATCTCGTGGTGGTGCCCACGCACCTCGAACGTCGTACCGGCTGCGAGCGCCTCTGAGGCCCGAGCCGCGAGCACGGTGTGGTGGCGCGGTGCGGCGAACGGTGTCGCGCCGGTGGCGACGGCGTCGATCGTGAGCGGCGTCTCGACGCCCATGAAGTGGTAAGGCCAATAGATGCAGGCGTACTCGCCCGAGCGCGAGACGATGTGCCCCTTGCCCGCGAGCAGGTTCCAGACCTCATCGTCTCCCGTCGTGACGATCGTGAAGACGCCGCCGGCGAAGCTCGTCTCACCGGGCAGGCGCAGGGCGGAGAACACGTCGACCGCGCGCTCGGTGTCGATCAGGCCGCCGTCGGAGCGGCGTGCGTAGATGTCGGCCAGCTCGCTGGGACGCGCGACCGGGTAGTGCATGCGCTCGGTGTCGGCAGTGGCGCCCGAGTAGAGCGAGACGACGGCCATCTCGCACGAGTCGGCGGCGGCAGCTCGCTTGAGCGAGGCCACGATCGCGGCGCGTGCAGCAAGGGTCTCGTGGATGTCGTCCGCGAGGAACAGGTGATCGCCGAGACCCGAGGCGTCGATCCGCTCGCCCTGCTGGTCGAGGATGCCGGTGGCGGGGTCGAAGACGAGGTCGTACTCGCCGGATTTTCCGAGGGCGACAACGTGCAGACCGACCTTCTCGACCCAGTCGAGCAGACGCAGCAGGTTCGCGGGCTGGTCACCGTCTCCGGGGAGGTAGCCGACACCGCGTTCTCGCGCGGCCTTCGCGAGCGAGACGCCCGCGACGCTCTCGATCTCCTTGCTGACCATCACGACGTGGATGCCGCGGCTGATCGCCTCTGCGGCATAGCGGTAGCCGGCCTCGACGCGACCCGAGGCCTCGACGAGCACGTCGATCTCGTCCCACCGGACGTCGTCGTGACCGGGGATCGGTTCGGCGTCGGGGAGACCGCCGAGATCGGCGATGAGGGTGCGCACGCCGTCGACATCGGGGTCGATGAGCTGAGTCGCCGTCATGCGGTCGATCGACCGGAGCTGGGCGAGGAAGGTGCGGCCGAAGCCTCCGCGTGCGCCGGTGAGAGCGACGCGAACAGGAGTGCGGGTCATCGGTGGTCCCCTCTGCACGGGACGTTCCGTGCGGTCGTGCGATGCCCGGGGAGCGGGTTCTCCCGTGGGCGTCGATCACTTTTCCACAGTCATACAGAATTATCAAATTTGTTCACATGGATTCACACGTGGTGAAATGGTGTCACCTACCCGAGGAGGACGCGTGATCGAAATCGGCGCAGTCGCAGACGACTTCACCGGCGCGACGGATCTCGCCATCGCGCTGCGCGAGCAGGGGTTCCGCGCCGTGGTGTCGATCGAGGACGCCCCTCTCGACCCGCAGGAGCTGGGCGATGCGGATGCCGTCGTCGTCGCCCTCAAGACCCGCACCGCTCCGGTCGCCACTGCCGTCGCGCAGACCGTACGCGCCGTCGCGGCCCTCGAAGCGGTCGATGCGCGGCAGTTCTATGTCAAGTACTGCTCGACCTTCGACTCCACGCCCGAGGGCAACATCGGTCCGATCCTCGACGCCGTGCTGGACGAGCTCGGCGAACAGCGCACCGTCGTCGTGCCGTCCTTCCCTGACAACGGTCGCACTGTCTATCGCGGTCACCTGTTCGTAGGCGAGCAGCTGCTCGAGCACTCCCCCATGCGCCACCACCCGCTCACCCCGATGACGCAGTCGCGGCTGCGCGACATCCTCACCCCGCAGACCGGCCGCGAGATCCACGAGATCGCAGCCCCCACCGTCTGGGCCGGCCCGACCGCGTTGCGCAGTGCCCTGGCCTCGTCGCCTGCCGGTTACATCGTCGTCGACGCGATCACCGACGCCGACCTCGAGACCATCGCCACCGCCGTCTCCGACTGGCGCGTGGTGAGCGGAGGAGCGGGCCTGGCTCTCGGGATGACCGGCCCACGACCCGGCATGCTCTCGCCGATCGAGCCGGTGCCAGGACGACGCCTGATCGTATGCGGGAGCGCCTCGGCGAAGACCCGCGCGCAGATCGCCCAAGCCTCCGAGACCCTGCCGACCCGCAAGCTCGACATCGAAGCCGTCGCGACAGCCCCCGAGAGCGTCATCGCCGAGACGGTGTCGTGGCTGCAGAGCCTGGCCACCGACGAGATCCCGGTCGTGTACTCGGTCGGCTCGCTCGACGACATCCGCCGCGGGTCCGAAGGCCACACCGTCGCGGGCCACATCGAGGAAGTGCTCTCGGAGATCGTCTCCCGCGCCGTCGAGAGCCTCGGCGTCACCCAGGTGATCGTCGCGGGCGGCGAGACCTCGGGCGCGGTCGTGCAGCGCCTCGGAATCCAGCGCCTGCACATCGGCCCTCGCGTCGCGCCCGGCGTCTGCTGGAGCGCCGCCGGCACGGCGCACGGCCCGCTCACCATCGCACTCAAGTCCGGGAACTTCGGCTCCGAAGACATGTTCACCACCGCCTGGAGGGCGCTCGATGACCTCACCGATTGACGACCTGATCGCCGCGGGCGCCCGCGTAGCGGCAGCGGGGATCAGCCCCGGAAGCAGCGGCAACGTCAGCATCCTCGCCGACGACCTGGTCTACATGACGGGCACGGGCACCGATCTCAGCCGACTGTCGGAAGAGGACATCGCGGTCGTCACGCGCGACGGCGCTCTCGTACGCGGCGCGAAGCCCTCGAAGGAACTCGCCCTGCACCTGGCGTTCTACGAGAAGAACGCCGCCCACGCGGCGGTCGTGCACCTGCACTCCCCGTTCGCGGTAGCGGCGAGCTGCCTCGAGCCCTGGTCGGACACGAGCGCGATCCCGCCCCTCACTCCGTATTTCGTCATGCGCGTCGGGCAGAGCCCGCTCGTCCCGTTCCGCGTGCCCGGAGACCCCGACCTCGCCGCACAGCTGCTCGCGATCCCGCATCCGTTCCACGGCGCGCTGCTCGCAAACCACGGACAGATCGTCTCGGCCCCCGGCCTGGATGCCGCGATCGAGGCGGCGATCGAGCTCGAAGAAGCATGCCGCATCACCCTGCTCACCGACGGCAAGCCCCGGCGCCTGCTGCCCGCTGAGGACGTCGCCGCGCTGGCCGCGCGGTGGGGCACACCCTGGACCGAGAGCGTCGCCCTCGTTCGCTAGGCTGACCACGATATGACGAAGCCCGCCTCTGCCGCATCGACGCCGCTCATTCCCGAGCAGCGCCGCGAGCTGATCGTCAAGCACCTCCGCCGCGAAGGAGTACTGAGCTATCGCCAGCTCACAGACCTGCTCGGCGTGAGTCACATGACGATCCGTCGCGACATCGCGGTACTCGAAGAGGCCGGCCGCGTGCTGGCCACGCCAGGGGGCGCCAAGATCGCCTCACGTCTGGTCGCAGAGCCCTCGCGCTTCGAGAAGGCCCGCCAGGACGTCGCCGAGAAAGACGGGATGGCCCGCCACGCGGCATCCCTCGTCACCGAGTCGATGACGATCTACCTCGACGCGGGCACGACCATCCAGGCGATGCGCCCGCACCTCGAGGGCATCCAGGATCTCACCGTCGTGACGAACGACCTGGCGATCATCGCCGCGTTCCTCGACCACCCCACGGCCGACATCATCGCGATCGGCGGGCGGGTCGAGAAGGCCAACCAATCGACCACCGGCCGGCTCGCCGCCCTCACCCTGCACGAGCTGTCGATCGACATCGCCTTCCTCTCGTCATCATCGTGGGATCTGCGCCGCGGTGTCACCACCCCGACCGAATCGAAGATCGCGCCCAAGACGGCGGCTCTCGAGAGCGCCAGCGAGACGGTGCTCGTGGCCGGCAGCTCGAAGTACGGCACATTCGGCCGGTACCGCGTGCTCGACCTCACCGATCTCGACCTGATCGTGACGGATGCCGGGCTCAGCGACGCCACGGCGAACGGCATCGAAGAACTCGGCGTCTCGGTCGTGCGCACCGGCGGCGCGGCCTGAGGCCACCGGGCGCGGCTGCTGCATCGCCCGCCGCCTAGTCCGAGGCGCTGTCGAGGAACACCCCGACCCGGTCGCCGTCGAGCACGAACTGCAGCGCCGTGCCCGCGGGATAGCGCTCGATGAACGCATCCGGGGTGTCACCGTCGATCGGAATCTCGGCGGTGGCAGGGAACGCGCCGATGCTGCACGCCCCGTACATGGGTCCTTCGATGCTCCACGATGTCCCGCTGAAGTCGCCCTCGTCCGGCACATCCTGCGTTCTGACGACGGTGAGGCAGCGGTTCTCCGACTCGCGGTCTCCGGATTCCGAGACCCACCCGGGGCTCTCGAAGATCGTCAGGCCGAAGAAGTCCGCCGAGGCGGCGTCCTGCTCGGCACCGGCCCACCCGTCGGGAATCGCGCCGGTGCGCGTCAGCTCGACGGTGGCGATC
>NZ_JAGGPD010000399.1 GCF_018613995.1 Microbacterium sp. ISL-103
ACGAGAGCGAGCTGTTCGAGCGCTGGGCCAACAGCGAACTGGGGCACCGCACCAGCCAGGTCGGTACCGACGGTTCGGTCAAGCTGCGCCAGCGCATCCCCGAGCCCGCTCTTCTCGTTCTGCGCGACGGCGGGATGCCGCACCTGATCGCCCTGACGGTCGCCGGATACCTGTCGTGCATCGCGCCGCTGCCCGGATTCGACCCCGGCCTGCACGCCGCCGCGATGACCGACGGCGCCCGTGAACGCCTGGCCGGATTCGCGGCGACCGCACGCAGCGGCCGCGAGCTCGCACAGCGCGTGATCGGCGAGCTGCACCTGTTCGGTGATGAACTCGGATCTCAGGATGCGTTCATCGCCCGCGTCGGCGAGCTCGTCGACATCATCCGGCGACGCGGCGTCGATGCCGCGATCGCCGATGCCGTCTCGGCATCCCAGACACCGACATCATCACTCATCAGCGCAGAGGAGCTGCAGCCATGAAGGCTCTCGCCATCCACGGCAAAGAAGACATCCGCTGGGAAGACCGCGAGGTTCCGACCCCCGGCGACGGCGAGGTGCGCCTCCGCGTGAACTACGTCGGCATCTGCGGATCCGACCTGCACTACTACTTCCACGGCGCCAACGGCGAGTACACGATCCGCGAGCCCCTGACTCCCGGTCACGAGCTCTCCGGTGTCGTCGACCTCGACCCCTCGGGTCGCCTGGCCCCCGGCACGCCCGTCACCGTGCACCCGGCGCGCTACGGCCCCGAGGTCACCGGCCTCGAGGCTCATCCGCACCTGCGCCCCGGCGGCGACTACTTCGGCAGCGCCGCGGCGAACCCGCACCGCCAGGGCGGAGCATCCGAGTTGCTGATCGTCGAAGACCACATGGTCCGCGTGCTGCCGCCATCTCTTCCACTCGAGCGTGCTGCCCTCGCCGAGCCGCTCGCCGTCGCGATCCACGCCGTCGGCCTCGCCGGTGACATCACCGACAAGCGGGTGCTCGTGATCGGCGCCGGACCCATCGGCCTGCTCGTCGTGGCCGCTGCGGTCAAGGCCGGAGCATCGGTCGTGGGCGCAAGCGACGTGCGCTCCGAACCCCTCGACCGCGCGCAGGCACTCGGCGCCACCGAGGTCTCGCNNAGTCGGGGTCGCGCTCACACAGGCGGTGCGTGCAGCCCGCCGTGCCGGCACCATCGTTCAGGTCGGGATGCTTCCCAACGCCGACATCGGAGTGAACCTCGCCCCGATGCTCGCCAAGGAGCTCACGATCCGCGGCGCCTTCCGCTTCTCGACCGAGATCGACGACGCGGTCGCGCTGCTCGCCGAGTCCGACGCCCTCGACTCCGTCATCTCTCACGTCCTCCCGGCATCCGACGCCGTCCAGGCCTTCGAGCTCGCTCGCGACTCGTCGGCCTCGGCGAAGGTCCTGCTGTCCCTCTAGCGACACCCCCACCCGGCGGCCCCGCCGCACCTCATCACCCCACCCTGTTCCTGGTCCGAAGGAGTACCTCCCATGTCCGAACCGCAGACGACGGCCACGGCCGCCGATCCCACAGCGAAGAGGTCGGTACGCGACCTCGTTCGCGCCGCCATCTCGGGATGGCTCGGCACGGCACTCGAGTTCATGGACTACCAGCTCTACTCGCTGGCCGCCGCGCTCGTCTTCGCCGACCTGTTCTTCTCGTCCGAGAACCCGGCGGTCGCGGTCGTCGCCGCGATGGCCACCTACGGCGTCGGCTACGTCGCCCGCCCGGTCGGAGCGTTCTTCTTCGCACGCCTCGGTGACAAGACCGGCCGCACGAAGGTGCTGTTCTACACGATCCTCCTGATGGGTCTCGCGACCACCCTCATCGGCTTCCTGCCGACGTACAACCAGGTGGGCGTGCTCGCACCGATCCTGCTCGTGCTGCTGCGCATCGCTCAGGGCTTCGGTGCGGGTGCCGAGATCTCGGGCGCCGGCGTCATGCTCGCCGAGTACGCACCGGCGAAGCGCCGAGGCATCATCGCCTCGCTCGTCGCGCTCGGCACCAACTGCGGAACCCTGCTCGCATCCGGCATCTGGGCGATCCTCCTCGTCGCGTACAGCGAACAGGAAGTCATCGACTGGGCATGGCGCATCCCGTTCATCGGCAGCGCGATCATCATGCTCTTCGCGATCTGGGTGCGCTTCAACCTCAAGGAGACCCCGGTCTTCGAGGAGCGCGACGACGTCGTCGACGGCAAGGCGCTCTCGCGTGAAGAGACGATCCAGCTCGCCACCGAGACCGGCGACGTGCGCACGCTCGAGGCGATGAACCGCAAGCCCTGGAAGGCGTTCTCGATCGCCCTGCTGCTGCGCTTCGGCCAGGCGGGCAACTCGGGCATGATCCAGACCTACCTGATCAGTTACATCACCGTCGTGCTGCTGCTCGACCGCTCGATCGGCGTCAACGCCGTGATCGTCTCGTCGCTCGTCGCCTTCATCACCGTGCCGCTGTCGGGCTGGCTCGGTGACCGCTTCGGCCGCAAGCGCATGTACATGATCTGGTCGATCGTCGCGCTCATCATCATCATCCCGACGATGCTCATGATCAGCAGCGGTGTCACGCTGCAGGTATTCATCGGCTACGTCGTGCTGCACAACCTCGCAGTGATGAGCTTCGCGTCGCTCGAGAACCTCACGCTGCCCGAGCTGTTCGGTGCGCGCAACCGCTACACGTTCACAGCCATGGCTCGCGAGATCGCCGCCATCATCGCGACCGGTGCGGGCCCCGTCATCGCCGCCGCGTGGGTGTCGGCCGTCACGGGCTCGTTCATCCCGATCATCATCATGCTGTTCATCTTCACGCTGAGCGCGCTGATCGCCTCGATCTGGATGCCCGAGGTCGCAGGCCGCGACCTGACGGACCCCCGCGACGCGATCTGATCCGCACATCACGACCAGGGGTGCGGACGCCCGAACGTCCGCACCCCACACCTCGCCCCCGCACATCAGGAGAACGACATGACCATCGAGATCGTCGACGTCAACATCACCAGCCCCGGACGCAACTTCGTCACGCTCAAGATCACGACCTCCGACGGCATCGTCGGCCTGGGCGACGCCACGCTCAACGGGCGCGAGCTCGCCGTCGCCTCGTACCTCTCCGACCACGTCGCCTCGATGCTCGTCGGCCGCGATGAGGACAGGATCGAAGACACCTGGCAGTACCTCTACCGCGGGCCGTACTGGCGCCGCGGACCCGTCACGATGGCGGCCATCGCCGCAGTCGACATGGCTCTGTGGGACATCAAGGCCAAGAAGGCCGGGATGCCCTTGTACCAGCTGCTCGGCGGCGCCAGCCGCGAGGGCGTCCGCGTCTACGCCCATGCGTCGGGCACCGACTACGCGGCGCTCAAGAACGCCATCACCGGCTACGAGGAGCTCGGCTACACCGCCGTGCGCGTGCAGACCGGTGTGCCCGGCCTCGGCCAGATCTACGGCGTCTCGAACGCCGGCCCCGGCGTGCGCTACGACTACGAGCCCGCCAAGCGCTCGGGTGATCGCCCCAGCGAAGAGACGTGGGACACCCGCAACTACCTCAACCACATGCCCGGGATCTTCTCGCAGATCCGCGAGGACTTCGGCACCGACCTGCGCATCCTGCACGACGGACACCACCGGATGTCGCCGATCGAGGCCGCGCGCTTCGCGAAGGACATCGAGCCCTACGACCTGTTCTGGCTCGAGGACTGCACCCCCGGTGAAGACCAGACCGCGCTGCGCCTCGTGCGCCAGCACTCGACCACGCCGCTCGCGATCGGCGAGGTCTTCAACTCGGTGTTCGACTACCAGACCCTCATCACCGAGCGCCTGATCGACTACGTGCGCTCGGCCGTCACCCACACCGGCGGCATCACGGCCATGAAGAAGCTGCTCGACTTCGCAGCGATCTACGGCATCAAGTCGGGCATCCATGGCCCGACCGACATCTCCCCGGTCGGCATGGCCGCAGCCCTGCACCTCGACCTCGCGATCCACAACTTCGGCATCCAGGAGTACATGCCGCACAACGCGCAGACGCTCGAGGTGTTCCAGACCTCCTTCACGTTCGACAAGGGCTTCCTGCACCCCGGCGACAAGCCCGGACTCGGCGTCGACCTCGATGAGGATGCCGCGGCCGGCCACGAGTACACCAAGGCGTATCTGCCGGTGAACCGTCTGCTCGACGGGACCGTTCATGACTGGTGAGACTCGACGGGTCGCCCTGCCGCAGCGCACGGTCGACTCTCGTCTGATCGTCGTGGCCAGGGCGAAGCGCGCAGAGGACTACGACGCCGTGCTCGACGTGCTCGTCGACGCCGGCATCCGCAGCGTCGAGCTGACGCTGACGACCCCGGGCACATTCGCGCACTTCCCGCACCTGCTCGCGCGCTTCGGCGACACGATCGACCTGGGCATCGGCACCGTCACGAACTCTGACGACCTGGCACGGGCGATCGAGGTGGGTGCGGCCTACATCGTGACCCCGATCACCTCGACCGACTTCGTCGCGCAGGCGACGGATGCCGGTGTGCCGATCGTTCCGGGCGGACTCACGCCCACCGAGCTGTTCGCCCCGTGGTCTGCGGGTGCGTCTGCGGTGAAGGTGTTCCCGGCAGGACAGGTGGGTCCCGCCTACCTCAAGGATCTGCGCGGACCCTTCCCCGACCTGGTCGCGGTACCCTCGGGCGGCGTCGATCTCGCCGGAGCGGAAGCCTGGCTGAGTGCCGGCGCGGTCGCGGTGAGCGTGGGCGGCCCGCTGCTCGGCGACGCCTTCAGTGGCGGCGACGTGGCAGCCCTGCGCGAGCGCGCAGCCGCTTTCGTCGAGGTCTGCGCGCGGAGCGGCGAGTGACCGCTTCATCGCCGTCTGTCGTCACCCTCGGCGAGACCATGGCGCTCGTGCGCACGACCGAGATCGGCTCGCTGCGGCATGCGAACTCGCTCGCCTTCGGCATCGGCGGCGCCGAGAGCAACGTCGCGATCGGGCTCGCCCGCCTCGGCGTCCGGACCTCGTGGCTCGGACGCGTCGGAGACGACTCCCTCGGCGAGCGCGTCGCCCGCGAGATCCGCGGTGACGGCGTCGAGGTGCACGCGATAGTCGACCCGGATGCCGCGACTGGCCTGATGGTGAAGGAGCGGCCGTCCGCCGCATCCACCGCCGTGCACTACTACCGTGCGGCGTCGGCCGGGTCCAGGCTGCGTCCGGAGGATCTGCCGGACGGCTGGGTCGAAGACGCCGCGCTGCTGCACATCACCGGCATCACTCCTCTGCTCTCGGCTTCTGCGCGCGCCGTTCTGCATACGGCGATCGACCGCGCTCGCGCAGCCGGGACGACAGTGAGCTTCGACATCAACTACCGATCGGCGCTCGCAGCGCCCGAGATCGCTGGACCGGTGCTGCGCGAACTCGCCGAGCGTGCCGACATCGTCTTCGGCGGCTCCGAGGAGTTCGCGATCCTGTATCCGCAGGCGTCCGAAGAGAACGCTGCGGCACGATTGCGGGATGCCGGATGCGCGACGACCGTGCTGAAGCGGGGCTCTGAGGGCGCCTCGGTGTTCCTCGACGATTCCGTCGTCGAGGCGGCGGGATTCTCGATCGACCCCGTCGACACCGTCGGCGCCGGCGATGCCTTCGTCGCCGGGTACCTGAGCGCGCTTCTCGACGAACTCGACCTCGACGCCGTGCTGCGGCGCGCGAACGCCTGCGGGGCGATGGCCTGCCTCGTTCCCGGCGACTGGGAGGCCGCTCCGACCCTGCGTGATCTCGAGCGGTTCCTCGACGGCGATTCCGACCCGGTCCGGCGCTGACCCGGCACTGATGACGGCGCGGATGCCGCCGCAAGACGCGTAGCCTCGAAGTATGTCGAAAGCCGTCGTATCTCCGTCCGCGGCTTCCGAGCTCCCGATGCCTGAGAGCCCCCGCACATCGCTGTTCGCGCACGCCGCGGTGAACTCCCGACCGGTCGCACTGGGCTACCGGGTCATCGCGCTCACGCTCATCCTCACCGGTGTCATCCGCCACTCCGATGTGCTGACCGGCCAGCCCGCATGGACGACCCTGCCCGTCTACACGATGGTCAGCAACCTGCTCAGTCCCGTGTGGATGCTGCTGCTCATCGTCCGCACCGGTCGGGACCTGGTTCGCATGGGCCCCTCCGACACGTCGACGCCGAGTGCCCGATGGAGCGGCGCCGTGATGATGGCGATCACCGTCACGATGCTGATCGACCTGGTCGTCCTGGTGCCGACGAGGTTCGCCGACGGCGACTCCGACATCTTCTCGCTCACCGACAACCTGATCCACATCGTCACGCCCGTGCTGATGATCGTCGACTGGCTGCTGTTCGTCCCCAAGGGGGCGTTCCGGTGGGTCGACCCGTTCGTGTGGACGCTCATCCCCTACGCGTACCTCGTCTGGGCCTTCGCCTACGGAGCCCTCGGCGGCGAGTTCACGCCCGGTCAGACGTATCCGTATCCGTTCATGGACGTCGACGCGCTCGGGATCGCGGGTGTGACCCAGTGGATCGTGGCGCTGTCGGTGGCACTCATCGCCGTGGGCTTCGTGTTCGTCGGCATCGACCGCGTACTCGCCTCGCTCGCCCGTCGGATCGCCCGCTGACTCAGTTGATGATCTCGGCGCGCTCGTCGGCGTGCAGAGCGACGAGCCGCTCCCGCCAGTCGGCGAGCGCCTGAGGTGACAGGCGCGTCCAGTCGAGCACCTCGCGGACGACGCGCAGTGGCGCGCTGCTGCGATATGACCGCGTCGGGTTGCCGGGGAACTTCTTGTCGGTGACGTTGGGGTCGTCCTCGAAGCCACCCGTGGGCTCGACCTCGTACACGCGCGGCTCGCGATCGCCCGGGGCGAGCTCTGCAGCCAGGCCCGCGCCGTCGGCCACCGCCGTGAAGTAGATGTGGTTCATCACGATCTCGGGGCGGTAGTTCGACGGGAATCCCGCGGTCAGCAGATCGCCGGGATGCAGGTCTGCCTTGGTGCCGTGGAAGAAGGGTCCGTCATCCGATGCATCCGTCACCGGCACAGCCTACGACTGCGGCCGCACGCAGGGAAAGGCAGCCCGTGACTCACTCTGCCGATCGACGCGTTCCGACACCCGGCTCGTCGTTGTGAACGGACTCGTCCTGCACCGACGACTCCGACGAGGGGTCGACCCGGACGGGCCCTGACCCGCCGGAATCCGCGCCCGCGTTGCCCGCGGGGGTCTCTCCGACCTGGTCGGGATCGTCGGCGTCGCGCCCGTCGATCAGCGCCGCGAGGCCCTCCTCCGAGGGCTCCGCGCCGTCCACACCCCGGCCGTCACCGCTCACTCGGTGCCGTCCCGCAGGTCCTGCGGCGCGTCGCCGCTGTGCTGCGGGCCTTCGCCTTCCGGAGCCAGGTCGCCCTGTCCGTCGTCGCCGAGCTCGGCCTCGAGGGCCTCCTCGCCCTGCGTCTCGGGCTGACCGGTGTCGGTGGGGAACGTGCCCTCCGAGAATTCGTCCACTCGGGGGATGCCGGGCATGTCCGGCGGGAAGCTGTTGGCGAAAGCGTCGATGTTCGACATGGTGCCCTC
>NZ_JAGGPD010000400.1 GCF_018613995.1 Microbacterium sp. ISL-103
CCCACGAGTTACCGCTGTGTGTTTGATCCAAGCTTTTCACGCGTCGGCCGAGCCGCTCGATCAGTAGCGATGCATGGGGCGACGTGAGCTCAGTGACGCGAGTGATCCGCACCGCGATGAGTTCCTCAACGAGAGCGAACTGTTCACGCGCTGTCGTTTTGCTAAGCGCGCTGAACAGACTGCGGATTCGAGCCCGCTGATCGTCTGTCATGGGCTGACTGCGTTCGGTAGCGGGCTCTGAATCTGAGTCCGAGAAGATATCCAACGAGTCGTTCATGGCGAGGGGTTCTCCGCTGGTTCGGTGTCTAGCGTCGGGCTCCAACCATGATGCCGCACAACGGGCGCAACCGTCTGGCGTGAGCACCTGCCTTCGGAGGAAGACGAAAGCTCGCCGAACGCGCTTCGACAGATACTGTTGAAGTACTGGTCACGGGAGGGCAGCATCGATGCGGACTGATTCGCCGCTCTGGCGAGTGATGGGCGATGCTGCGCAGGCGCAGGAGGCAGAGGCCCTTGCGAAGGTGCGGGACCTTCTGCCTGATGACGGCATCGCGCGGGCGTGGGCGAACGTTACCTTCACGGACAACGGCGGGCGGCTCAACGAAGTCGACGTTCTGGTTCTGACTCGTTCGGGGCTCTTCATCGTCGAGCTCAAGGGCTGGCATGGGGAGGTGTCCGGCAACCAGCGCGAGTGGGTGCATGCAGGGCGACGCCATCCCAACCCCCGGATCCTCGCGAACTCCAAAGCGAAACGCTTGGCGAGTGTGCTGAAGGACCTCGCCTTCCAGGAGCGGGTTCCGGCGACGACGGTTCCGTTCATCAATGAAGCCATCGTCCTTCACGGGCGTGGCTCGAGAGTATCCCTCGACCAATTCGGGGCCGAGCATGTTTGGGCCCTCGACGGCTTCGCGGTGCGCGGGCTGAGCGAGGATGCCCGATTCTCTACCCTTATTTCGGAAACCACGACGCGTCCGATCGATCGCGCTCAGGCGAAAGCCATCGATGCGTTGATGGATGCCGCGGGCCTGATGCCGCGCGCAAAACAGCGCATGATCGGGCAGTACNNGTGGCAGGACTTCCTCGTCACTCATCCAGCGGCGGGAACCAAACGGCGCATCCGTCTTTTCCCGTACCCGAAGGGCGCCGATCGCGAGACGCGAACCGCGGTCGATCTGCGCGCGAGTCGCGAGTTCCGACTGACGGATGGGATCGACCACCCCGGCATCATCGGACCGCGCGAGCTCCTGACTCCGGAGGAGGGCCCGGCCCTCGTCTTCACCTATGACCCCGACGAGATCAGCCTTGCGGAGTACCTTGAGCGGCACGCCGACGATCTAACGTTCGAGGATCGTGAGCGCATAGTTCAGGACCTGGCCGAACTCGTGCGCCACGCGCACGGCCAGCGGCTCACACATCGTGCCTTGTCTCCTTTGAGTGTGCGGATGAGGGAATCCTCCAACGAGCCAGCCAGGGTCCGCATCCGAGATTGGGATCTCGCGCGGCGTCCGGACTCCGCCACTGCTTCGGCGACGGTCGTCTCGCGGGGGATCACCGATCTCGTGGGCGTCGTCGATCCTGCAGCGCTTCTCTACCTGGCACCGGAAACCCTCCGCAACGCAACTCCCGCCTCCGCTCAGACGCTCGATGTCTACGGGGTGGGAGCGGTGGCGTTCACGGTGCTGACGGGCAAACCGCCGGCGGTGAACATCCCGGCGCTGGAGGCATTGATCGCTTCGGATGCCACAGGCCTCGATCCGCGAGCCGTCATGCCCGAGATCTCTGACCTGCTGGCACGGGTGATCGCTCAGGCAGCCGCCTTCGACGAGGTGCATCGGATCATCGATATCGCCGAGTTTCAGACAGCCTTCGAGGAGGCACGTCGCGAGACTCGCGAGGACGAGCCGGTCGAATCCTCGGCAGATCCGCTGGATGCCTCGGTCGGCGAGATCATCGGCGGCCGTTTCGAGATTGCGCGCCGGCGCGGCGCCGGCTCCACCGGAGTAGCGCTCGAAGTGCTGGATTACGACACCGGGCGCGAGAGCGATATTCTCAAGCTCGCCAAAGACGACGCGGCCGCCTCGCGATTGCAGATCGAATCGTCGGTTCTCGACCGGCTCGACCATCCGCGGATCGTCAAGCGGCTCGACGGACCGATCCTCGTCGGCACCCGCCAGGGCCTGTTGATGACGGACGCCGGAACCGAGACGCTCGCCGACCGGATTCGGCTCGAAGGACGCGCGACGAATCCGGTC
>NZ_JAGGPD010000401.1 GCF_018613995.1 Microbacterium sp. ISL-103
AACAACGGGAAGTCCGGCAAAGGCTGATCACCGCTCGCGTCGTTCCATGACTCCGGGGAGTCCGGGAAATCCGGAGACAACGGCAACGGAGCGGGCGGCTAAGAGACCTCGCGCCGGGCCATGAACGCGGATTGCGTCCGCGTGCCCGGAGGGAAGATCACGGTTGCCGCCGCCGCGGGCGCGACTCCGAGGAGCAGGATCACGAGCGGCCAGTCGTTCGCTTCCACGAGCACTCCGACCAGCACCTGAGGCAGGAACGCGCCGAGCGAGGTCGCCGCGTTGTTCAAGCCGAGCGCGGCTCCTGCCGAACGAGCACCAGCGAGCGCAGCGATATGCGTGAAGTGGACCCCCTGCCACGCACAGCTTGCGATCCCGGTGATGATCAGGAGGCAAGATCCGGCGACGGCTGCCGGCTGAGGGAGTACCAGGAACACGACCAGGCACACGACTTGGATACCCGCCAGCATTCGGACGGCGATCGTTCGGGAGCTGGTGCCGATCAGGTCGGTACAGATCCCCAGGACCACCCGGAAACCGCCGCCGGCGAGTTGCATCACCGTGACGAGAACGACGCCGGTGATCGCAGGGAGCCTATGTATCTCGGCCAGCATGACGACTGAGAAGGTCAGAACCAGGAACTGCGTGACGTCGAGGAGGAAACCGCTCGTTGCGACCCTCCAGATCGCACCCGATCGGAACGTCGACCTATGGATGTGTGCGGCGGGCGCGACCTTCGCCGGGTCGAAGACGAGGACCCACACGAGGAGAGCGCACAGCAGGCAGAGACCTGCGAAGAAGGAGAACGCGATGAACGGCGACGCGACCGACAGCAGCCAGGCATAGAGGACAGTCCCGAGCGCGCCGCCCACGGGCACAGCCGCGACTCGGAGCGACAGCAGGGTCCCATGACGTCGTTCACCGAACCAGCCCAAGATGGCGCTGCCGCTGGGGCCGGTGACGGCGCCACCTGATGCCGCCGCGACGAAGAGCAGCAGGCTCATCACCCACAGCGGGGCTTCCTGCCAGGTGGCGAACGCGAGCAGGCTCAGCGATAGAACCGTGCCGATGATTCCGGTCAGAAGCACTCGGCGTTCTCCGAACCGATCCGCAGCTACTCCCCAAGGTGTCTCCACGAACACGACGGCAAGGCTCGCCGCCCCCAACATCAGCGCCAGACCACCGGTCGAGAGGTCGAGCGCCGATCGGAGCAGAAGCGAGGCGGCAGGGAGGCCGAGGAAGGTGGCGCTGAAGACGATCTGAGTCGCTACACCGACGACGAAGATTGCATACCGGTTCGGGTTGTTGATGATCACGGGAGCGATCCTGACATGCGTTATCTTTTCAGCGCGATACGAAATGGGGCTGATGAGATGACATATTCGAATACCGGAATACGAGTACGAATAGCAGTTGTGGGGTTGGGAGCGGCAGGAACGGCGATGGCACTGGCTATCACCGATCGGTTCGGCCACGGTGGCGTAGATCTCACCGTCTTCGATCCCTCTCTGCACCGGCCGGACGACGTGGCTCGGGGCTTCCCCTACCGAGCAGATCCCATGGAGCCACTGTTGAACGCTCCCGCTCACATGATGTCGATCAGAACCGGCGATCCCGATGACTTTCTTCGCTGGTATCGACGAGCGTCCCCATACTCGAGCGATGGGGACGTCTACGTCACGCGACCCACGTTCGGTCAGTATCTGAGCGACTCATTCCACGACCTCCGCCAGCGATGGGGATCACGTGACGGAGTCCTTCATTGCGTGCCCGAGGAGGTCGTCGACCTCGTGCGCGCAGATGACGGAAGCTGCACTCTGAGCACTCCCCACGGCTCTCACTACGGATTCGACTATGTCGCGCTCTGTATCGGATGGTCTTCGAGCGCAGACACCCCGGCCGGAGTCTCCCCCGCATACCCGCTTCGCCCGACGATCCGTGAAGCTCTTCAGCAACCGACGGTGGCTGTCGTCGGAACCGGGCTCGCCGCGATAGACGTCGTCCGCGCACTCCTCATCAGCGGATACCGCGGTCGCATAACTCTCGGTTCGCGATTCGGGCTGCTGCCTGCGATCCGGTCCACGTCGCCGTCGCCGTCGCTCAAGGTGCTGACGCCTCGATTCATCGAGGAGACAGAAGGACTGGATCTTCAGCGCCTGCTCGACCTGATAGAGGCGGAGGCCGACGCCAACGGTATCGACGTGAGCGTTCCTCGTCGGGTCCTGAACCAGCGCCGTCCGCGGATCGATGTCGCAGATTATCTGCGGAGAAGCAGGGATGAAAGGTGGGCGGCGCTGTTCGTCGCGATCTGCGACGAATGCGGTCCGGCGCTCTGGAACAAGCTCGACAAGTCCAGCCGCCGCGCTTTCCGGTCGATCCTCCACCGCTTCTTCCAGGCGTGGTGCAACCCGATGCCCCCGCAGACGGGCGATCTGGTTCTCGAAGCGCTGGACTCGGGGTCACTCGTCGTCCGAAACGGTCTCGCGGGGTTCGATGCACGCACGCTCGATTTCGTCGACGGTGCCGAGGAGCGTTTCGGAATGGTCATCGACGCAACCCGCAACGCATCAGAACCGCTTGCGTCACAGGACTCGAAGCTCGTACGCAGTCTCCTCGCTCGTCGTGAGGCCGTTGCGGATGCGTTCGGCGGACTGACGGTGCGTTTCGGTTCGTGGTCGCTCGTGAACCCGAAGGAGTCGACGATCGAGAATGTCTACGCGATCGGCAGCCTGACTCAGGGCACTCGCTACTACGTCAATGCACTCGACAGCATCCTTCGGACGGTGGACGAGGCGGTGGAGCATATCCTCGCCGCGCGGCGGGCTACTCCGGTCCTCTCGGGGTGATGCCCCGTTCACAACTCAGGATGACGTCACCGAGACGCGCGGTTCTCCCTGAGTTGTGAACGGCGACCGCCTCAGCCCGCGTGCGAGACCCGCACGTCGAGCACCCAGGTCACGCCGAACCGGTCGGTGAGCATGCCGAATCCGGGTGACCACGCCGATGCGGCCAGCGGCTCGACGATCGAGGCGCCGTCGGCCAGGGCGTCCCAGTATCCGGTGAGCTCGTCGAGCGAATCGGCGCGCAGCGACTGGAAGAACGTGCGGTCGGTGACGGTCGTCCCGTTCTCGCGCGAGGTCACGCCCGCGGTCGTGGTCGCGTCAGGATCATCCGCACCGGGGATGTCGTACGCCATCAGCCTGAACCCCTCGGCGTTCTCGACCTGGCCGAACACGACCTTGTCGGCGCCCGGAACTTCCGGCGGCATGCCGAAGTCCGCGTAGGTCGCGAGGGTCACCTCCCCACCGAAGACGGACCGGTAGAACTCGAGCGCCTGACGCGCGGTGCCTCGGAAGTTGAGGTGGGTGGTGGTGGCGATGGTCATGGGATCTCCTCGGATCGTTGTGAGCGGCGGCTGCCGGTGATGCCCACACTCACAGCAGAAGAGGTCAGTTTCGGTCCTCTACTTGGCCCAGAATGGATGCCATGACCGGCAGCTCCTCTCGTATGCTCGCCCTGCTCTCGCTGCTGCAGACCCAGCGCGATTGGCCGGGCCAGGTGCTCGCCGAGCGTCTCGATGTGACGCCGCGCACTGTGCGACGAGACGTCGATCGGCTGCGCGAGCTCGGTTACCGGATCAGCGCGATGAAGGGGCCCGACGGTGGATACCGTCTCGCCGCCGGTTCCGAGCTGCCGCCCCTGCTCTTCGATGACGAGCAGGCCGTCGCGATCGCCGTCGCGCTGCAGAGCGTGCCCGCCACCGGGATCGACATCGACGAGGGCGCGGCGCGTGCCCTCGCCACGGTGCGCCAGGTGATGCCGTCGCGCCTGCGGCACCGCGTCGACGGCATCCGCTTCACCGGTGTCGAGAACGAGACGCGCGTGGATCCGGCGGTGCTCGAGGCCGTCAGCGCCGCGGTGCGAGACCGCCGGATGCTGCGCTTCGACTACGGAGAGAACCGTGATCGCCCGGCTCGACGCACTGAACCGCACGCGGTCGTGGCACGGGAGGGCCGCTGGTACCTGCTCGCCTGGGATCTCGAGGCCGACGACTGGCGCACCTTCCGGCTCGACCGGATGACCCCGCGCATCCCGCATGGTCCGGGTTTCACCCCGCGCGAGCTTCCGGCGGCCGATGCCCAGACCTACCTCGCGGCGCGGGCGAAGGGATCGGATGCCGGCGACCGCTGGCCCTGCAACGGCGAGCTCGTGCTCGATCTGCCCGCCCAC
>NZ_JAGGPD010000402.1 GCF_018613995.1 Microbacterium sp. ISL-103
GGCTACCAGGCCTTCCGGGCGACCGTCGACGCCGATTGGCAGCAGGCGCCGCTGCCGCTCGAGGTCATCGTCCGAGCGAGCACCCCGGGCCTCGCATGACCCGCGTGGTCCTGGCCCCCGACAGCTTCAAGGGCACGATCACGGCGGCGGATGCTGCGGCATCCCTCGCCGAGGGGTGGGCGTCGGTCGACCCCGCCGCCGACTTCGTGCACCGCCCGATGGCCGACGGCGGAGAGGGAACCGTCGCCGCGTTCGCCGCAGCGGTCGCCGGTGCCCGCTGGATGCCCGTCGTCGTCGATGGTCCCGCCGGAGTGCCGGTCGAGACGAGCTGGCTGCTGCTGCCGCCCTCGGCGGAGGCCCCCGGTGGCACCGCGGTCGTCGACCTCGCCTCGACGTCGGGCATCGAGCTGCTCGATGAGCTGCGCCCGTGGCACGCCGACACCACCGGCTTCGGCCAGGCGATCGCCGCTGCCCTCGACCACGGAATCACGCGGCTGGTGGTCGGCATCGGCTCGAGCGCATCGACCGACGGCGGCACCGGGATGCTGTCGGCACTCGGTGCCCGATTCGTCGACGACTCCGGTGCGTCGGTCGCTCCCGGCGCCCGAGGACTCGCAGACATCGCGTCGGTCGACCTCAGCGCCCTGCGCACCCCGCCGCACGTGCGCGTGCTCACCGACGTCACGAATCCGCTCGTCGGCCACCGCGGAGCCGCCGCGGTGTTCGGCCCGCAGAAGGGCCTCACCGGCACCGACATCCCGCAGGTGGATGCCGAGCTGGCCCGACTCGCCGACCTGCTCTCGCTCGACCCCGCCCTGCCCGGCAGCGGTGCAGCAGGCGGCACCGGCGGCGCGCTGGTGGTGTGGGGTGCGACGCTGGCGCCCGGCGCAGCGGAAGTGGCCGAGCTCATCGGACTCGCGGATGCGATCGCCGACGCCGACATCGTCATCACGGGTGAAGGGTCGTACGACGGTCAGTCCGGAGACGGCAAGGTCCCCTCGTTCATCGCGGGCCTCGCCGCCGCGACCGGCGCCACGACCCTGCTCGCGGCGGGGCGTATCACGGCCGACTCCGACACCGCGCTTTTCGCGGCATCCGCATCGCTCACCGAGATCGCCGGATCATCGGACGCCGCGCTCGCCGAACCCGCCCGCTGGTTGCGTGAGGCCGGAGCGCTGCTCGCCCGCTCGGTCTGACCCCGCCGCCTGCAGCCCACCCGGCCCTGCGGTGGTCACAAACGCATCCGAGATCGCGGTTTCCGGTGGTTCTTCGACCACGCACGTCTGTGCGGTCCCGGGTAGCGCGAAACCTCGCCCTGCGGTGGTCAGAAACGCATCCGAGATCGCGGTCCGGATGGTTCTTGACGACACACTTCTGCCCCCACACGCGCGACGTGCGGGGGCAGAAGTCAGACCGAAGGGCGGGCGCCTCAGCCGCCGAGGGCGGCCCACACGACGGCGCGGGCCTCGGCCTGCACCGCGGCGAGATGCTCGGGGCCGCGCAGGCTCTCGGCGTACAGCTTGTAGACGTCTTCCGTGCCAGAAGGGCGGGCCGCGAACCAGGCGTGCTCGGTCTGCACCTTGAGGCCGCCGAGCGCCGCACCGTTCCCGGGAGCGTGCGACAGCTTGGCGGTGATCTCCTCACCGGCGAGGGTCGTCGCCGAGACGGCATCCGGGGCCAGCTTGCCCAGCGTCGCCTTCTGCGCGGGCGTCGCCGGGGCGTCGACCCGCTGGTAGGCCGACGATCCGAACGCCTGCTCGAGCTCGGCATAGCGCTCCGACGGGGTCTTGCCGGTCACGGCGATGATCTCGGCCGCGAGCAGGCACAGCAGGATGCCGTCCTTGTCGGTCGACCAGACGGTGCCGTCCTTGCGCAGGAACGACGCTCCGGCCGATTCCTCGCCGCCGAACGCCACCGAGCCGTCGAGCAGGCCGGGCACGAACCACTTGAAGCCGACCGGCACCTCGAGCAGGCGGCGTCCGAGTGACTCGGCGACGCGGTCGATGATCATCGACGAGACGAGGGTCTTGCCGATCGCGGCGTCGCGCGGCCACTCGGCGCGGTGCGAGAACAGGTAGTCGATCGCGACGGCCAGGTAGTGGTTCGGGTTCATCAGCCCGGCGTCGGGGGTGACGATGCCGTGGCGGTCGGCATCCGCGTCGTTGCCGGTGAGCACGTCGTAGTCGCCCTTCTTGGCGACGAGCGAGGCCATCGCCGACGGGGATGACGGATCCATGCGGATCTTCTCGTCCCAGTCGAGCGTCATGAAGCGCCAGGTCGGGTCGACCTCGGGGTTCACGACGGTCAGGTCGAGGTCGTGCACCTCTTTGATGAGCGCCCAGTACTCGACGGATGCGCCGCCCAGCGGGTCGGCGCCGATGCGCACCCCGGCCGTGCGGATCGCGTCGAAGTCGATGATCGTCGCGAGGTCGCGCACGTAGGCGTCACGGAAGTCGTAGCCCGGCAGGGCATCCCAGTCGATGTCGGCGAACCGCTCGCGCTTGACGTCGACGAGGCCCGCGGCGATCAGCTCGTTGGCGCGGTCGGCGATCCAGCCGGTCGCATCGGTGTCGGCAGGTCCGCCGTGCGGCGGGTTGTACTTGAAGCCGCCGTCGCGGGGCGGGTTGTGAGAGGGGGTGACGACGATGCCGTCGGCGCGGCCCGCGGCATCCGGTGCGAGATCGCGGTTGAAGGTGAGGATCGCGTGGCTGAGCGCGGGCGTCGGCACCCACGCGTCGCGCGAGTCGACACGGACGTCGACGCCGTTCGCGACGAGCACCTCGATGGCGCTGCGCTCGGCGGGCAGCGAGAGGGCGTGGGTGTCGCGGCCGAGGAAGAGCGGACCCGTGATGCCCTGGCTCGCGCGGTAGTCGACGATCGCCTGGGTCGTGGCGAGGATGTGGTTCTCGTTGAAGCTCTTCGTCAGCGACGAGCCGCGGTGGCCGCTCGTGCCGAACGCGACCCGCTCGGCGGCGACGCCGGGGTCGGGAACGCGATCGTAGTACGCGGCGATCAGCTCGTCGACATCGATCAGATCTGATTCTTCGGCTGGTAGACCGGCACGGCTCGTCATGCAGACAGTCTGCCCCCATCTCGGCATCCGCGCATCTTCTGAGGGCTCGGAGTTGCCCTAAGGTGAAACGCGTGACTGAACGCCGCACCTACAGCTATCTCGGCCCTGCCGGAACGTTCACCGAAGCGGCGCTCGAACAGGTCGCCGAGGCGCGCGGACAGGACTGGCGTGCCGTGCACAATGTCGGCGAGGCTCTCGCCGACGTGCTCGAGGGGCGCAGCGACGCGGCGATGATCGCGATCGAGAACTCCGTCGAGGGCGGCGTCTCGACCACGCAGGATGCTCTGGCGACGCTGCCCGGCCTGCGGATCGTCGGCGAGTACCTGGTGCCGGTGAACTTCGTGCTCGTGGCTCCCCGGGGCACCACGTTGGCCGACGTGCAGGTGATCGCCGCGCACCCCGTCGCCTACGCGCAGTGCCACTCCTGGCTCGGCGAGCATCTGCCGACGCACTCGCACGTGCCGGCGGCGAGCAACGTGGCATCGGCGATCGGCATGCTCGACGGCGGTCTTCCCGCGCAGGCGGCCATCGCAGCCCCCGGCGTCGTGAAGCACCTCGACGTCGACGTGCTGGCCGAGGACATCGGCGACAACGCCCAGGCCGTCACGCGCTTCGTGCTCGTCACCCGCACCACCACGGCACCGGCTCCGACCGGCGCCGACAAGACCTCGCTGATCGTCGAACTGCCCAACGATCACCCGGGTTCGCTCCTCGAGATGCTCGAGCAGTTCTCGACCCGCGGCATCAACCTCTCGCTGATCCAGTCGCGTCCGATCGGCGACGAGCTCGGCCGCTACCGATTCGTGCTCGACGCCGACGGGCACATCGAGCACGAGCGCATGGCCGACGCCCTGCTCGGCATCCGCCGCTTCAGCCCCCGCGTCGTGTTCCTCGGGTCGTACCCGCGGGCCGACCGGCAGATCGTGCAGTACCCCGAGCGCTACTCCGACGACATCTTCGTCGAAGCGCGCGATTGGCTGCGCGGCATCCTCTCGGGCGAACCCGAGGCGTGACCCAGGCGCGCGCAGAAGCCTGAGACGGGCACGCAGCGCGCGGATTCAGACCGCGGCGCTGACCTGCACGAGCGCCCGCTTGAACTCGGGCATCGCCGAGTGCGGATCGACCTGGTCGCTGGTGAGCAGATTGGCGCTCTCGGCATCCGCGTAGTGGAACGGCAGGAACACCGTGTCGGGCCTGATGTCGTGCGTCAGTTCGGCCCGCGCCTGCAGTGCGCCGCGGGAGTTCGAGATGCGGATGCCGTCGCCCTCGCCGATCCCGTGCCGGCGTGCCGTGGCGGGGTGCAGCTGCGCGACGAGCGCGGGCCGCTTCTCGGTGAGCTCGGGGATGCGGCGGGTCTGCGCGCCGCTCTGATACTGCTCGAGCAGGCGTCCGGTGACGAGGTTGAGTCGGTCGCCGCTCGCGGTGGGATGGGTGCGGGCGCGCACCGCCACGAGCTTCGCGCGCCCGTCTGCATGGGCGAACCGGTCGGCGAACAGGCGCGGGGTCCCGAGGCTGCCCACGGGGAAGGGCCAGTGCGCCTCGATGCCGAGGTCGAGCAGTGCATGGCTGAGGCCCGAATAGTCGGCGCGGCCCCCGGCAGACGCCCGGGCGAGCTCGTCGAACACCTCTGACGGGTCGAGGCTCCAGGTGCCGGGCGCGTCGAGGCGACGGGCGAGCTCGGCCATGATCCAGAGCTCGCTGCGGGCTCCGGCGGGGGCGTCGACGGCTCGACGGCGGCGCAGCACCCGCCCTTCGAGGTTGGTCATCGTGCCCTCCTCCTCGGCCCACTGCAGCACGGGCAGCACGATGTCGGCGGCCTTCGCGGTCTCCGAGAGGAAGAAGTCCGACACGACGAGCAGGTCGAGCCGGCCGAGCGCCTCGCGCACTGTGGAGACGTTCGGTGCCGAGACGAAGACGTTCGAGCCGTGCACGAGCAGCGCGCGCACGCCACCGGGCAGCCCGGCGCTCTGCAGCAGCTCGACGGCGGGCACGCCGGGGCCGGGCAGGTCGTCGGGGTCGACGCCCCACACCGCCGCGACCGAGGCGCGGGCGGCCGGGTCGGTGATCGACTGATAGCCGGGAAGCTGGTCGGCCTTCTGGCCGTGCTCGCGCCCGCCCTGCCCGTTGCCCTGCCCGGTGAGGGTGCCGTAGCCGCAGCCCGGGGTGCCGGGCAATCCCAGCAGCAGGGCGAGGTTGATGGCCGCGGTCGCGGTGTCGGTGCCGTCGACGTGCTGCTCGACCCCGCGCCCGGTGAGGATGTACGTCGAGTCGGAGCGCGCCAGGGTGCGCGCGAGATCACGGATGCTGCGCGCCGGCACCCCCGTGACGGTCTCGGCGCGTTCGGGCCACCAGGCCGCGACCGACTGGCGCAGCGCATCGATGCCCGAGGTGCGCTGTCGCACGTAGCCGGAGTCGAACAGCTCCTCGGCGATCACGACGTGGGTCAGGGCGAGCAGCAGCGCGAGGTCGGTGCCGGGCACGGGCTGCACGTGGATGCCGGCGCCGTCGGCGCACAGCCGCGCCGTCGAGCTGCGGCGCGGGTCGACCACGATGAGGCCGCCGCGCGCCCTGGCGCCCTGCAGGTGAGAGACGAACGGGGGCATCGTGTCGCCGACGTTCGAGCCCAGCAGTAGGACGGTCTCGGCCGTGTCGAGGTCGGTCAGGGGGAACGGCAGGCCGCGGTCGATGCCGAACGAGCGGTTCGCGGCGGCCGCGGCCGACGACATGCAGAAGCGCCCGTTGTAGTCGATGCGCGAGGTGCGCAGGGCGATCCGGGCGAACTTGCCGAGCTGGTAGGCCTTCTCGTTCGTGAGGCCGCCCCCGCCGAAGACGCCGATCGCGTCGGCTCCGTCTTCGTCTGCGATCCGGCGCAGGTGCGCGGCGATCAGGTCGAGCGTCGTGTCCCAGTCGGCCGGATGCAGTTCGCCGTCGTCGCCTCGCACGAGCGGAGTGGTCAGGCGCCCGGTGTCGGCGGGCAGCTCGGCCGAGGTCCAGCCCTTCTTGCACAGGCCCCCGCGGTTGGTGGGGAAGTCGCGGCCGGCGACGGCCACCGGCAGCGCATCGCCGATCGTGGGGGTGAGAGTCATCGCGCACTGCAGTGCGCAGTAGGGGCAGTGGGTGTCGGTCATGCGACGGCTCCCACGTGCGCGTGCAGCAGCTCGGTGATGCGTGCGCGGCATCCTCCGCATCCGGTTCCGGCGCGTGTGCATGCGCCGATCTCTGCGACCGATCCGCATCCGTCGTCGATCGCGTCGTCGATCTGCCCGACGGTGACGGCGTTGCAGATGCAGAGGGTGGCGTCGCGGCCGGCGGGTGCCACCGCGTCGGCATCGGGATCGTCGAGACGCAGAAGCAGCGATCGGTCGGCGGGCAGCTCGCCGGCCCGCAGATACAGCACGCTCAGCTCGGCGGCGGCCCGCGGCATGCCGACCGCCACGAATCCGGTGAGGATGCCGTCGCGCGTCGCCATCTTCACGTATGTGCCGTGTTCGGGATCGGCCCACACCGCGATGCCGGGGGCGTCTTCCCCGGCCGGAACGGGCGCGAACGGATCGGCCGACACATCGCCGGCCGACGCGATGTCGACCAGTTCGCCCTTGAGCACGACGACCCCGGGCTGCTCGTCGGCGAACGCGCCCGCATCGTCGTCGGCGCCGCTGAGCTCGGCGGCGATCGCCGCGGCGAGCCAGCTGGCCTGACGCCAGCCCGGCCCGACCAGGCCGTGCGGGCCACCCGGCACCTGTCTTTCGTGCAGGTGGTCTGTGGGGTCGGCGGCATGCGCGCAGTCGCCGATCGCATGGATGCGCGGATCCGACCACGACCGCAGCGAGCTGTCGACGAGCACGCCGTTGCCCACGCGAAGACCTGCGGCCTCGGCGAGTTCGGTGCGGGCTCTGACGCCGCACGAGAGCACGAGCAGGTCGCCCTCGATGCGCTTGCCGTCGGAGCTCGCGAGGGCACGGAACCGGCGGACGCCGTCGTCACCTTCGACCCCGATCACGCCTTCGGCGCGGGTGTGCGGCACGAGCGTGACACCGGCGGAGGCCAGTGCGGTCGAGAGGATCGATGCCGAGCCGCGGTCGAGCTGGCGCGGCATGGGCATCGGGCCGAAGTGGGCGACAGACGGCACGGCGCCGGCGTCGGCCAGCAGCATCGCGAGTTCGATCCCGAGCACACCGGCGCCGAGCACCACGACTCGGCCGCCGCGCTCGACCACGGCGCGCACCTGCTCGGCATCCGACAGATCCCGCAGCACGCAGACACCGGCAGTGAGGCTCGTGTCGAGACCCGTGCCGTCGGGGCCGAGCGTCTCGAGGCCCTCGAGCGACGGGATGAGCGGCCGCGCCCCGGTCGCGAGCACGAGCCTGTCGTAACCCACCTCGGATCCGTCGGCGAGCAGCACGCGCTGCGCGTCTCGGTCGATGCGTTCGACCCGAGCGCCCAGGCGCAGATCCACCCCGGGAAGCGAGGATGCCGTCGCCAGAGTCAGTTCCGCGGCCGTCGCCTCGCCCACCGCGAGCTCGGCGATCAGCACCCGGTTGTATGGATCCGCCGTTTCGGCGCCCAGCACGGTCACCGTCGCCTGCCCGCCGGAGACCAGCGGCAGGAGCTCTTCGGCGAACCGGATGCCGCCCGGACCC
>NZ_JAGGPD010000403.1 GCF_018613995.1 Microbacterium sp. ISL-103
AGGTCTCCTTCGCGCATGAGCCCGGCACGGCATGCGCCGACGGCCTCGAACGAGTCGA
Source organism: Microbacterium sp. ISL-103 (assembly GCF_018613995.1). Classification (GTDB taxonomy): domain Bacteria; phylum Actinomycetota; class Actinomycetes; order Actinomycetales; family Microbacteriaceae; genus Microbacterium. Next base: position 59 of record NZ_JAGGPD010000403.1, read on the forward strand.
TGATCGTGACGTCCTTCTCGGTGCCGTCCGAGAGCTTGACCCACCCGGGTGCGATGGAGCCGGCGTAGAGGAACACGCTCGACAGGTCGAGGCGAGCGCTGGCCATCAGCATCCCCGGGATCGACTTGTCGCATCCGGCGAGCAGCACCGAACCGTCGAGGCGCTCGGCCATCATCACGGTCTCGACCGAGTCGGCGATGACCTCGCGCGACACGAGCGAGAAGTGCATGCCCTCGTGGCCCATCGAGATGCCGTCGGAGACGGAGATGGTGCCGAACTGCAGCGGGTACCCGCCGCCGGAGTGCACTCCCTCTTTGGCGCCCTGGGCGAGTCGGTCGAGGCTCAGGTTGCAGGGGGTGATCTCGTTCCAGCTGGAGGCGATGCCGATCTGCGGCTTGTCCCAGTCGGCGTCGCCCATGCCGACGGCACGGAGCATGCCTCGGGAGGTCGTCGCCTCGATGCCGTCTGTGACGACGCGGCTGCGGGGCTTGATGTCGATGGGCGCGCTGGTGGAGGGATCATGCGAGGACATGACGGAAGTCTATTCCCGCCGAGAGGTGCGCTCGTCCGCGAGCGTCTCCAGAAGCAGGGCGATCTGTTGTGGGTTCTCCACACGAAGCTCCGCCGCGCTCTCCCCCGGTCCCACGCGCACACCCAAGTCGTCTCCTGTGAGCACGCGCATCGCATCCTCGTCGGTGACGTCATCGCCGGCGAAGAGGATCGCGGTCGCGTCGAAGTGCTCGCGAAGCGCGGTCATCGCGGCGTCCTTGCCTTCGTCGCGCGAGGAGAACTCGAGCACGCGGTGCCCCGAGCGCCGCCGCCAGTGCGGGTAGCGCTCGGCCACGAGCGCGTCGATCTCGGCGAAGACCGCCTTCTCGACCTCGGGCGTGGCGGTGCGGGTGTGCACGCCCATCCCGAAGGTCTTCGGCTCGAGTTCGGCGCCCTCGTAGCGGTCGATGATCGGGCGCGCGGCCTCCCACAGCTCCTCGCGGGAGCCCTCTGCCGTGTGGCTGTCCGCCTCGGCCGCACCGACACCTGGATACCAGTACTGCGCGCCGTGCGAGCCGGCAAGCGCGATCAGGGAGTCGTCGGTGTGCTCCGTGATGACCCTCAGGTCGTGCATGCTGCGCCCGGAGACGTATGCGACGACGGTGTCGGGCAGAGCGGCGAGTCGCGCGACCTGAACGGCGACTTCGGGGAGCGCTCGCGCCGCCATCGGATCCGGGACCAGCGGAGACGCTGTGCCGTCGAAATCGAGAGCGACGACCAGCCGCGGTGTCGCGGCGATGGTGCTGAGCGCGGCGTCTGCCGATCCGGGCGTCCAGTTGCGGGTCACAGGGTCTCCAATCGAAGCGGGTCCCTCCAGTATGGCCGCCGGAGTCAGCGCCGCCGGACCTCGTCGAGCGCTCGCAGGAACGACGACGACCACGCGTTCACGTCGTTCTCGAGAACGCGACGTCGGAGCGACCGCATCCGCTTCCCCTGCTCGGACGGCGACATCTCGACGGCTGTCATGATCGCGTCCTTGAGGCCAGCGATGTCGTGCGGATTCACGCGCACGGCCTGCCGCAGCTCGTCCGCCGCGCCGGTGAACTCGCTCAGCACCAGCACACCGCGGTTGTCGGCGCGGGTCGCCACGTACTCCTTCGCCACGAGATTCATGCCGTCACGCAGCGCCGTAACGAGCATGACGTCGGCCGCGAGGTACAGCGCGACCATCTCCTCACGGGGATACCCCTGGTGCAGATACCGGATCGCGGTGTGCCCCATCGTGTCGTGGTCGCCGTTGATGCGGCCGACGGCGAGCTCGATCTCGTCGCGCAGATGCACATATGCGTCGACGCGCTCGCGGCTGGGGCTCGCCACCTGCACGAACGTGACGTCGTCGACGCTCAGCCGACCGTCTTCGAGCAGTTCGCCGTAGGCCTTGATCCGGTGCCGGATGCCCTTGGTGTAATCCAGCCGGTCGACGCCGAGCAGGATCTTCTTGGGGTTGCCCAGGCTCGCCCTGATCTCGGCGGCGCGCGCCCGCACCTCGGGGCGGGCGGCGAGCTCGAGGTAGGGCTCCGTGTCGATAGAGATGGGGAAGGCCCGCGCGACCGCGGTACGAGTGCCTCCGTCTGCCGTGGGAACCGTCACCGCGGATCCCTTGACCTCGTGACGGAGGCGACGTCGCACCGCCGTCAGGAAGTACGTGGCGTCCTGCGCCCGCTGGAACCCGATGACGTCGGCGCCGAGCAGGCCCTTGAGCACCTGATCGCGCCACGGCAGCTGCGCGTACAGACCGTGAGCCGGGAACGGGATGTGGTGGAAGTACCCGATGGTCACATCGTCGCGAAGCTCCCGGATCATCTGCGGCACGAGCTGCAGCTGATAGTCGTGCACCCACACCGTGCCGTTCGGCGCGACGACATCTGCCGCTGCCTGTGCGAAGCGGCGGTTGACCTTGACGTAGGCCTCCCACCACTCGCGGTGATACTGGGGCGGGGCGATCACGTCGTGGTAGAGCGGCCAGATCGTGTCGTTGGCGAAGCCCCCGGAGTAGTCCTCGATCTCTTCGGCGCTGAGGGGCACGGGGACGAGGTCGATGCCGTTGATCTCGAAAGGCTCGAGTTCGACGTCCGGCCGGCCCGCCCATCCCACCCAGGCGCCGCGGGCGCTGCGCATCATGGGCTCGAGCGCTGCCACGAGACCGCCCGGGGACGTGCGCCATTCCTCGTCGCCGTCAGGACCCACGACCTTGTCGACCGGGAGCCGGTTGGCGACGACGACGAAATCTGCGAGTGACATGGGTGAACGCTCCTGACGATGCAGTGGGGGTGCTCCTCAGGCTACAGAAGCTCAGACCGAGGCTACGCGAGGTCGCGACGTGCTCAGTCGCCAGTTGACAAGGCCCGCGGCGAAGGCTAGCGCGGCGGCGAAGATCGGCAGGAAGAGAGCACTGGACGTGCCCGAGCTCTCGGCGAGCTCTCCGGCGACCGCCGCACCGATGGACTGGCCGACGACGATCCCCGAGCCGAGCATCGTCATGACCGTGGCCGAGCGACCCAGCGGACTCCGAGCGGCACCGAAACTGTACTGGGTGACCAGCGTGGGTCCGATGCCGATCCCCATGATCGCCAGGGCGACCATCATCATCGCCGGAGTGTCGACGAGCAGCAGCAGCAGGCTTCCCGCGAGCAGGATCCCCGAGAAGGTCAGCCAGCGAGCGCGCAGCGAGAACCGCACCGGCAGCCATGCGACGCCGAGGGCGAGGATCGCCGAACCGACGCCCATGACGCCGTAGAGCAGCCCCGCCTGCTCGGGCGCGCCACGATCGGCCATGAAAGAGGTGAGCGAGGTGAGCATCGTGCCGAAGAACATCCCCACGCCCAGGATGCCCACGACGACGACCAGCACGCGCGGGGAGAACAGCTCCGACACCGCCGAGGGAGCCCGGCCGTCAGCGTCCCGGTGCACCGACACGGCGCGCGCGCTCGGATGCAGAGCGAACGCGCCCACGAAGACGACGGTCAGCACTGCAGCGCCGACCAGCGGCGCCCAGGGCGCGAGCACGGATGCGAGGACGCCGACGATGAAGGGACCGAAGACGAAGACCGTCTCGTCGGCTGCCGATTCGTACGCCATGGTGCCCGAGATCGTGCGGGGGCGCACAGCCTCCGGCATCCGGTCACTGATCATCGTGACCAGTCGGGACCGC
>NZ_JAGGPD010000022.1 GCF_018613995.1 Microbacterium sp. ISL-103
GCGTTCGACGGCCCCGTCCCGTTCGGGTGGACTCCTCTGCGACGCCCCGGGCGGTGAGCGCCGTCAGCGAGGCATCTGCTTGAGCATGTACCGGTTCGGCCCCTGCGGTTCGGAGAATCCGAACTTCGCATACAGGTCGCCCGCCGTGCTCGTCGCCAGCATGATCCGTTTCACGGTCGAGGCCACTTGCAGGTCGTCGATGATCCCCTCGACGAGCATCCGACCGATTCCGAATCCTCGAGCCGGCGCGTCGACGAAGACGTCGCACAACCAGGCGAACGTCACGCCGTCGGTGACCACCCGCGCGTATGCCACCTGACGGCCGTTCCCATCGCGGATCGAGTAGTTGCGAGAAGCGTCGATCGCCGCGTCCTGCGTCTCGCGACTGCGGCCCCGGGCCCAGTACGACTCCTCGCTCAGCCAGTGATGCACGAGGTCTCGGTCGAGCAGGGAGCTGTCGGACGAGAAGGTGAAGCTCGAGGGCATGTGGATCATCCTAAGAGGCGTCAGCGACGGCGCTCGGGATCGAGCCCCATCCGGATCCGCGTGCGCTTGCGCTCGATGAGGATGAACACGACGCCGAGAATCCATAGGGGGATCGGCATCAGGAACGCGATGCGGAAGGCTTCGAAGGAGTAGGTCTCGGGCGTCCCGGCACCCTGGAGATCGAGCGCCAGGCCGATCAGGAAGATCGCGATGAGGGCGGCGATGAAGCCGCCCGCGTTGGTCACGCCGGTCGCCGTGCTGAGGCGATGAGACGGGTTGTGCGTGCGGGCATGGTCGAAGGCGATCATGCTCGCGGGGCCGCCTGTGGCCAGCGCCACGGCGAGCACGTACAGCAGCCAGAGCGGAGCGGGTTCGGGCATGGCGATGACAGCCACCCAGGCGATCAGCTGCACGCCGACGGCGGGCAGCACGAGCGCGATGGATCGCTGGTTGGGCAGTCGCCTCGAGAGCTCTCCGATCACGGGACCGAGCGCCATGCCCGCGATCACGTAGACCGAGATGATGCCGGCGGCATGGGCGGTGTCGAGGCCCTGTGCTGCGGTGAGGAACGGCATGCCCCAGAGGAGGATGAACGCGGTGCCTGCGAACGGGGTCGTGAAGTGCGACCAGAACGCGAGGCGGGTGCCCGGGTGCGCCCAGGCCGCCCTGATGCCCACGCCGGTGTCGATCGCCGAGGTGACGACGCGGATCACGCCCGTGTCGGTGTTCACCGTGACGTCTGCGCCGCGTTCGACGGGGTGATTGCGGATGAGCAGTGCGACGAGGATCGTGAAGAGCACTCCGAGCCCCGCGATGCTGCCGAAGGTGATCGTCCAGGTCGTCGCGTGCAGAAGAGCCGCGAGCGGCACGAGAGCGATCAGATGGCCCGCCTGGCCGATGATGCCGGTGAACTGCACCATGATGGGGCCCCGCTGCGCGGGGAACCAGGTCGCCACGAGTCGGAGCACGGCGGGGAAGATCGCCGCGTCTCCCGCACCCAGGAGGATGCGCGCGATGATCGCGATTCCGATGCTCGGCGACAGAGCCATCGTGAGCTGGCCCGCCGCCATCAGCAGCATGCCGATGGTCATGATGGGTCGCGATCCGAAGCGGTCGAGCAGGATTCCGATCGGGATCTGCATGCCGCCGTAGACGGCGAGCTGCACCACGGCGAACAGGGCGAGGGTCGAGGCATCCGCCTGGAACCGGTCGGCGGCCTCGACACCGACGGCGCCGAGCGAGGTGCGGTTGGTGATCGCCAGGACGTATGCCGAGACACCCACGCCCCAGATGAGCCAGGCCCTCCATCCCGGGGTGGTCACGGGGGAGCGGGGAACCTGTTGCACTCCTCCCACGGTACTCCTGATGGGCGGATGCCCCGACGCGCGAGCCTCCAGGCGGTTCCGCATGTCCGAGCCAGTCGCTACCGTGGCCGCATGACACCTGCACCAGTTCATCACTCCATCGACTACGTCGAGCTCGTGGTCGACGATCTCGACACCGCGAAGCGCTTCTACAGCGACACGTTCGGCTGGGTCTTCGTCGACTACGGCCCCGCGTACGCCGGCATCGCCTCGCCGACGGGCGATGGCTCCGAAGTCGGCGGCCTCCTGGCCTCCGAAGAGCGGCGGCCGGCGGGCGGACCTCTCGTGCTGCTCTACTCCGACGATCTGGATGCGACCCAGACCGCGATCGTCGAGTCCGGCGGCTCCGTGGTGCAGGGCCCCTACGAGTTCCCGGGCGGGCGCAGGCTCCACTTCCTCGATCCGAGCGGCAACGAGTTGGGCGTGTGGGCGTCGCAGTGACGGCAGAATGAGTGTGTGACTCAGCTGACGCCCCCGAGCAGGTCCGACCGGACTCGCGCGCACTCCGTCGTGGTCATTCGCGAAGCGTCGCTCGACAGCGCCGACGCCGTCACGGTCGGCGGCCTTGTGCGCGCTTATCTCGAGCGCACCGAGACAGAGAAACGAGCGCATGGGGCCGCCGCGTCGGGGTCGGGTTATCCGCTGACGCCCCCGCACGAACGCGAGGTCAGTGACCCGAGAACTGCCTATGCCGGGTGCGTGACGTTGATCGCGGAAGTCGATCGACAGCCTGCCGGCGTCGTCATCGTCAAGGTCGGCGGGGGAGTCGCAGAGATCAAGAGGCTGTGGGCAGACCCCGATCTGCGGGGGATCGGTGTCGGCGGGGCTCTTCTCGACACGGCCCTCAGCGTGAGTGAGTCCGACGCTCGCCTGTCGGTGTGGCACTGGCGTACCGCGGCGATCCGCCTCTACGAATCCCGCGGTTTCGAGCGCGTCGCGTCGTGGGAAGACCGTGCAGGTCTCGTATGCATGGTCCGACGTGCCGACGAACGGTAAAACTTAGCCCTTGCGCTAAGCGTTTGACTGGTCAATACTTATCTCCATGGCTAACCATGAGAGCGTGAGCGAGGTGTTCCTCGCACTGGCCGACCCGACGCGCCGCGAGGTGATCCGGATCCTCGGCGCCGGACCGGCCAGCGTGGGGGAGTTGGCACGGTCGTTCTCGATCACGCTGCCGTCATCAATGAAGCATGTGCGCACGCTGGAGGGGAGCGGACTCGTCCACACGGCCAAGCGCGGTCGCGTGCGCACGTGCACGCTCGACCGCAGTCGTCTGGCCGTCGTCGAGGACTGGCTCGACATCCAACGCGAGATCTGGGATGCCCGCACCGACCGACTCGAAGACGTCGCAGTCGAACTGGAGGAGAATCGATGAGTAGCACCGCCGCAGACCCGCGCGTCGACCTGACGATCGAGAGGATCATCCGCGCATCGCCCGCGTCGGTCTGGAGGGCGTGGACCGAGCCCGAGCTTCTCGCGAAGTGGTGGATCCCTGCGCCCGCGCGTGCGCGAGTCGAGAAGCTCGAGGTCACGCCAGGCGGCGGATTCGTGACCAGCATGAGCGAGGGCGGCGGGGGCTTCACGCCGCACACCGACGGCATCTTCCTCGTCGTGGAGCCCGGGCGGCGCCTGGTGTTCACGAACGTCATCGACAGCTCCTGGCATCCGGCTGCGCCCGAGCCGGTGGCGATGACTGCGGAGATCACTCTGGATCCCCATCCTGACGGCACGGCCTACCGCGCGATCGTCCGGCACGGCGACCCTGAAGCGCGCGATCTCCACGAGAGTCTGGGCTTCTTCGACGGATGGGGAGCGGTCACCGAAGCTCTCGCAGAACTCGTCGAAGGCGCGGATCCCGGTGACTGACCGATCGCATGCGGCACAGGGGACCCACGCACCTGCTCGTCGCGATCCGGCACTCGATGACGGTCTCGACCTGGCGGTCGTCGAGCATCGGATGCTGCCCGCGGTGCAGTTGACGGCGCTCAGCGACCTCTTCGACACCGAGTACGCCGAGACTCACGGCCGGTGGAATCCTGACCGACCGTACGGGTACTCGCCGGCGGATGTTCACGCCACGATCTCGTCCGGTGCGACGGTGATCGCTCACGTCGGCTTCCAGCGACGTTCCATCGATGTCGGCGGGCACGACGTCATGGTGGCAGGAACCGGGGGAGTCCTGGTGCATCCCGAGTGGCGCGGGTTCGGGCTCGGCCGACGGGTGATGGCTCTCGCACAGCGGGCGATGCGAGACGACACCGCCGTCGACTTCGGGTACCTCGGATGCCGCGAGGCCGTCGTGGCGTTCTACGAGACATGCGGCTGGAGAAGGATCCATGCCCGAGAGAGCCATGTGTCGATCAGCGTCGCCGCCGAGACGATGACATCGGACGGCGGCCCGATTCTCGTGTACGCGGCTGGCGGGTCCGGATGGCCGAGCGGCGAGATCGACCTGCGAGGCACGCCGTGGTGACCTTCACACCCGGCTGCAGTCGGATACACCGGTCTGTCAGGGAAGGGGCGAGCCTGAGTTGATCTGACATAATGTGCATTATCGGCCATATCACGAGCGGGCAGATCGGACCCGAGCGGGGCTCCCGATAGGCTCGGGTCGTGAGCGGAAGCGATGTCGACATCGACTGGGAAGCGGCGCGAAGCGCGAACCAGGAGAACTGGAACGACCGCGTGCCGCTGCACGAGGCGGCCTACGCCCTGGATGCCTACGACGATCCGGCGCATATCAGCGACGTCATCGGCGATGATCTCCCGGTACTCAACAGATTCGTTCCTGCGGGAAGCCTCAGCGGTCTCGACCTGTGCCACCTGCAATGCCATATCGGCACAGACACGATCTCGCTGGCCCGTTCCGGGGCGGTCGTGACCGGCGTGGACTTCTCCGCACCGGCGTTGGCGGCTGCAGACGCACTAGCGACACGAGCGGGCGTCAGCGCCACCTGGGTGCAGACCGACGTGTTGGATGCGCGCGCGGCGGTCACCGGAGATTTCGACATCGTATACACGAGCATCGGAACGATCACCTGGCTCGAGGACCTCGATCGGTGGGCCGCCCAGATCGTCGCCCTGCTGCGACCGGGCGGGACGTTCTTCATCCGCGACGGTCATCCGGCGCTGTATGCCCTCGACGAAGAGGCTTCCGATCTCACGACCCGGTACGCCTATTTCGGAGACGGGCGCGCCCAGCAGTGGGATGACGCGTCGACCTACGCAGGTGACGGCACCGTCGCTCACCCCCGAACCTACGAATGGCCTCATCCGCTGTCGGAGATCCTCGGCGCGCTGCTGCGGGCGGGGCTCCGCCTCCTACATTTCGATGAGGGGCGGACTCTCCCTTGGCAGTTCAGTCCGCGTATGGTCGAGGTGCCCGGCGGTTACGCATGGCCCGAGGCCGAGCGCAACCTCATTCCGTGCACCTACACGATCGTGGCCCGCAAGGACTGACCGCCCTCTTCCTTAGGCTCCGACGTACGATGCGAGGTGCTCCCCCGTCACCGTGGACTTCGCCGAGACGAGATCTGCGGGGCTGCCTTCGAAGACGACCCGACCGCCGTCGTGGCCTGCACCGGGCCCGATGTCGATGATCCAATCGGCGTGCGCCATCACCGCCTGGTGGTGTTCGATCACGATCACGGTCTTGCCTGATTCCACGAGTCGGTCGAGCAGCCCGAGGATGTTCTCGACGTCCGCGAGGTGGAGTCCTGTCGTGGGCTCGTCGAGGACGTACGTGTCACCCTTCTCCCCCATCTGGATCGCGAGTTTGATGCGCTGACGTTCCCCGCCCGACAGTGTCGACAGCGGCTGACCGAGCGACAGATATCCGAGACCGACGTCTTCGAGACGCCCGAGGATGGTGGCCGCCGCAGGAAGCTTTGCGTCACCCTCGGAGAAGAACACGCGGGCTTCGGAGACGGGCAGGTCGAGCACCTGTGTGATGTCCTTGCCTGCCAGCTTGTACTCGAGCACCGCAGCCTGGAAGCGCTTGCCGCCGCAGTCTTCGCAGGGCGTCTCGATGGTGTCCATGAAGCCGAGCTCGGTGATGATGACGCCGGCGCCCTTGCAGGTCGGGCAGGCACCCTCCGAATTCGCGCTGAACAGGGCGGGCTTCACACCGTTGGCCTTCGCGAACGCCTTGCGGATCGGCTCCAGCATGCCGGTGTAGGTGGCCGGGTTGCTTCGACGCGAGCCCTTGATGGCGCCCTGGTCGATCGCGACCACGCCTTCTCGCTTCGACACCGACCCATGGATCAGCGAACTCTTGCCGGAGCCTGCGACGCCGGTGACCACGGTCAGGATGCCGGTGGGGATGTCGACGTCGACGTTCTGAAGATTGTTGGCCGTGGCGCCGCGGATCTCGATCGCGCCCGTGCTGCTGCGGACCGTCGGCTTCAGCGACGCACGATCGTCGAGGTGCGTGCCGGTGCGCGTGCCGCTCGCCTTGAGCCCTTCGATGGTGCCCTCGAAGCAGATCTCACCACCCGCGCTGCCCGCCCCGGGGCCCAGATCGACGACGTGGTCGCCGATGACGATGGTCTCCGGCTTGTGCTCGACGACGAGAACGGTGTTGCCTTTGTCGCGAAGCCGCAGCAGAAGGGTGTTCATGCGCTGGATGTCGTGCGGGTGCAGACCGATGGTCGGCTCGTCGAACACATAGGTGACGTCGGTCAGAGACGACCCGAGATGGCGAAGCATCTTGATGCGCTGCGCCTCTCCCCCGGAGAGCGTGCCCGAGGGGCGTTCGAGGCTGAGATACCCGAGCCCGAGCGTGACGAAGGCGTCGAGGTTGGCGCTCAGCGCCTCGAGCAGCGGACCGGCGCCGGGAAGCGAGAGACCGCGCACCCACTCGGCGAGATCGGTCACCTGCATGCGACACGCGTCAGCGATGCTGATCCCTGCGATCTTCGACGACCGGGCGCCCTCGGTCAGACGCGTGCCGTCGCATTCGGGGCAGGTCGCGAAGGTCGCGACGCGCTCGACGAAGGCGCGGATGTGGGGCTGAAGCGCGTCGAGATCCTTCGACAGCATCGACTTGGTGATCTTCGGGATCAACCCCTCGTAGGTCATGTTGATGCCGGAGACCTTGACCTTGGTCACCTCGCCGTAGAGCAGAAGGTGGCGCTGCTTGTCGGTGAACTCGGAGACGGGTCTGTCGGCGGGATAGAACCCCGACGCAGAGAAGCCCTTCACCATCCAGCCGTCCGCCGTGTAGCCGGGGACCATGATGGCTCCCTCATCGAGAGACTTCGATTCGTCGACGATCTGGGCGAGATCGAGGTCGGACACCGCTCCCCTGCCCTCGCACCGCGGACACATCCCGCCGAGGTAGATCGCGTCCTTGACGATCTTCTTCTCGCCGCCGGGCCCCGTCATCACTCCGCTGGCCTTCTGCGTCGGGATGTTGAAGGAGAACGCCGTGGGACCGCCGATGTACGGCTGGCCGAGCTTGCTGAAGAGGATCCGCAGCATCGCGTTGGCATCGGTGACCGTGCCGACGGTCGACCTGGGGTTGGCCCCGAGACGCTCCTGATCGACGATGATCGACGTCGTGAGCCCCTCGAGCACGTCGACATCCGGCCGCGGAACCGAGGGCATGAACCCCTGGACGAAAGCGCTGTAGGTCTCGTCGATCATGCGACGCGACTCGGCGGCGATGGTGTCGAACACCAGCG
>NZ_JAGGPD010000404.1 GCF_018613995.1 Microbacterium sp. ISL-103
AGGTTCGAATCCTGCCGGGGGCACCATCAGCGGGAAGACACGGCGGTCAACCGTTCCGCAGTGCGGCGACCGCGTCGTCGGCCCTCCAGAAGTCTCCGACCAGTCGGAAGGACCCAGAGCCGAGGTGGAGCCGCTCTGCTCGGTAGCGCAGCCCGAGCGGATCCGGGATCAGCCTCAGATGACCCAGTACCCGCCCTGACGGGGACTGCACCCGCCAGAGGTGGGCGGAAGCGCGGACGAGGTGCTCTTTCGAGGACGACAGTCGGGGCGTCGCGTAGGGAACCTCGGGCGGTGACGTGATCAGGGTGTCGGACATCGGAACTCCTTTCGTGGTTCGAACGTATGACCGACCACCGACATTGCGTTCCGCCGCGGACATGCGCTAGGTCGCACCTCTTCTGCACCGCAGCCCTGGTGCTCCAGGTTCTTCACTTCTCCCGGGTTCGGGCCTCTTCTCACCCGTTGAGAGAGCGCAGTCTGGATCCAACCGGACGTGCGTTCCGGGACTCAGAGGAGAGACACATGCACGACACAGTGACCATCGTCGGAAACGTCGCGACCGATCCGACGCAGGGGCGGACATCGAGCGGCATCCCCGTGACCAACTTCCGACTCGCCAGCACCCATCGCAGGTTCGACGAGGCGACGCAGACATGGGTCGACGTCGCGACGAACTGGTACTCGGTCGCGGCGTTCCGCCAGCTCGGCGAACACGCCAAGACCTCGTTGCGATCGGGCGACAGCGTGATCGTCACGGGCCGGATGAAGATCCGCGCATGGGAGAACAACGGCAAGCAGGGGACCAGCGTCGACATCGACGCCGATGCGATCGGTCACGACCTGCGCTGGGGCACGACCGCGTATCGGCGCAGTCCGCGCACCGCGGGTGCGGAGCAGCACAGGAACAACGGATCCACCGTGCCGGCGGATGGCGAGAGCACGGACTCGGAGGGCGATGGCGGCCCGCAGATCCGCACTCCGTGGGCGGAGATCGACGTCGACGCGTCGGATGGCGACATCGATGCGTCGGACGACGGCTCTGATCCGTCGGAGTCGGCCCAGCCCGTGCACACATCGAAGGTCTCTGCAGCGACGTACTGACATCGTCGCCTCCCTGCACCGCACATACATGCCGATCGCCTCGTACGCGAGCGGAGGAGCGCCCGTAGACTCGGTCTGTGCTTCGACCGAACTCCTCCGCATCGCGTGCGGCGACCTGGGGCGGCGCAGCGACGCTCCTGCTTCTGCTGACGGCGTGCGGTCCGATCGCGACGCCGGAACCCTCGCCGTCGTCGACCGAGGTCCAAGCAACGCCGACTCCGTCGGCCACGCCTGCGGGGCCGACGTACATCGCCGACG
>NZ_JAGGPD010000405.1 GCF_018613995.1 Microbacterium sp. ISL-103
GTCGTGTCGATCCAGCCGATGTACGTCGCCTCCGGCTCGCGATACACCGCACCCGGCAGGTGCTCGGCGACGAGCGAGCCCAGCAGCTTCCGTGAGTCGGAGAGGTACGACAGCACGCCGTCGAGCCACGGCCTGCCCGCGCGATACGCAGCCGTCGATGCGACGACCCCGAGCGTCGCTGCGCCGTGCTGCACCGAGAACCCGAATCGGCGATACAGCTGCTGATCGGCGTCGTTCGACGTGATCAGCTGCGCGGTCTTGAGCCCCGGGATGTTCCAGGCCTTCGACGCGCTCGTACCGGTGATCGTGTGCGCGGCCGTCGCCTCAGAGATAGAGGCGTAGGGGATGAACGGTCGGCCGTCGAAGCGCAGCGGCGCGTGGATCTCATCCGCGAACACCCGACCGCCGTGCCGCTCGACGATCTCGGCGAGAGCTTCGAGCTCGGACCGCTCGACCAGGGTTCCGGTCGGATTGTGCGGATTGCAGAGCACGAGCGTGCGGGCGCCTGCAGCGAAAGCCTCGTCGATGCGCTGCAGGTCATGGCGCCAGCGTCCGTCGACCTCGACTCCGGGAACCTCGATCACCGGATGCCCGATCGCGGGCAGATATGTCAAGAAGGGCATGTAGGCCGGAGTCGGCACGATGACGGGCGATCCGGCGGGGGCATACTCTTCGACGGCCACGCGCAGCGCCGCCATCACGTCGGAGACCGGATGCACACCTTCGGGGTCGATCGCCCAGCCGTACTGGCCGCGCATCCAGTCCGCCGTCGCTTCACCCAACCGCGCAGCGAGCGGCGGCGACAGGTATCCGAGGGTCTCGTCGTCGATCGCGCGGTGCATGGCCTCGGCGATCACCGGCGCGACGCCGAAGTCCATCTCGGCCACCCATGCGCCGATGCGTCCGGGGTGCAGGCTCCACTTGCGACTCTCCGGTCGATCGAGGTCGAACCTCGTGCGGGAGTCGAACGGATGCGGGTCGGTGCGTGCGCGGTCGTCGGTCATCGCGTTCGACTCTCAGCCCGCGACCCGACATCGGGCAGCACCACGGCTACCGGATTCACCGGCGCGATGACCGCCCCTGCGATCAGTCGCGATCAGATTCTCGGCCACGGGCACTCCTTCACTGCGAGAAGCTTCCACACTAAAGACGGGATCCCGCCGAGGCGAGTCCGGTTTCGGTGCGTGACGACAGCGGGCGAGCCGCGCCGAGGGCACAGCGAGTCCCCGAGGTCAGCCCGTACGCAGCGAGATCTGGCCGAGCCACTCCGCACCGAGGGCATGACGGTAGCCGCGGCGCGCTCACCACGTCGGCAACACGAAGACGGGAAAGAGCGGCGCCTCACACAGCCGCGAGGAAGGCAGCCGCCGACCGCACGAGCGCCGCATTGTCAGGCGCGATCCTGCCATCGGGCAACGCGAGGGTGTCTTCGAGCCCGATGCGCGAGGCGAGTCCGAGTTCCACGGCCAGCGTGAATGCCGGCCACGCCGAGTTCTGCTCGCCGTGAAGAAGAATCGGCACGTCGGGATCCTCGAGTCGCACATGCGCGATCAACCCCTCGGCATGCCGCTGCACCACGTCTGCCGCCTCGTCCGGCAGCTCGACCAGAACACGCAGGGTCCTCGCGCGCACCGGCGATTGTCGCCAGGCCTCGAGCCCCGTGGCATCCCAGATGCCGGCTTCGACACCGACACCGCGACTCTGCAGCAGCGCTGCGACCTCGTCGGCTCCGGACTCATGCCAGTTCACCGACGCGAAGTCGGGCAGCACGGTCCACTCACGGATCACGGCGAGGCGCTGTTCGACGTCGGGCTCGATCCACGCTCCGGTCGTCACCCCGATCGGAATATCGGGGCATGCGGATCGCAACGCACTCAGCCACCGCTCGACGTCATCCGCGCGAAGACTGTCGTCGCCCTCGGCATCCTTCGGGTGCACGTGGATCTCGTGCGCTCCCAGCGCGACGGCCCGCGCTGCATCCGCGGCCGCGAGGGTCGCATCGGCAGTGAGCGCCGGATGCTGCACCACAGCGCGCGCACCGTTGAGGCACACCTGCAACAGCATCCGCTCTCGTTCTTCGCCGACCACCCGGCGCTCAGTTCATGAGATCGCGCGGATGCCAGTCGTGCAGATTGCCCGTGCCCGACGGGCCCTCTTCGACGCGCACCGTGTGCTTCACCTGGCGTGCGGCGGCGGCGCCGCGACCGACCCTGACCGCCTCGTCTTCGGTCTCGAAGCTCGATCCCAGAGTGCGGGACTCGCCGGTGATGCGGTTGAACCAGATTCCGTCGCGTTGGAACGTCTCGATGTCGCCTGCGGCCATGCCACGTCCTTTCGATCTTCCTCTTTTCTACCCGAGGCCACCGACACTGTGAGAGGGCCTTGACAGCTTTCGGATGGCCCGTTGGCCAGGGCGTCTCGGGGGCGCGTGAAGCCGGAAGAGCATGGGAATCGCACCTGCACCGCCCCAGCCCGGCCTCGCGCCGAGAACGCATCCATCAATCCGCCCGATCGTCAACCCCGATGACGGTTCGAATGCGCCGAGCCTATTGTCGACTGATGCATGACCCGGATGCATCTGCAAGGAGCTCGTGATGACGCTGGAAGTGATGTCGCCGACGGCGGCACTGCTCGATGGACGATATGTGCTGCACGATCACGTCGGACAGGGCGGCATGGCGACCGTCTACCGCGCGGAGGATGCCCATCTCGGGCGCACCGTCGCGATAAAGATGATCCACGAGGGCGACGGCCCGGTCGCCTCGATAGAGCGCGCGCATACCGAGAAGGCGCTGCTCGCCTCGCTGAGCCACCCGTCGCTCGTCACGCTGTACGACGCGCAGCTCGAGCCGAAGCGGCCCCAGTATCTCGTCATGGAGTTCGTCGACGGACCCACTCTCGCCGAGCGGATGGCCGCAGGTCCGCTGCCCCCGAAGGATGTCGCGCGCATCACCCGCGACCTCGCCGAGGGTCTGACCGCGGTGCATGCTGCCGGGATCGTCCATCGCGACGTCAAGCCGTCGAATGTGCTTCTGCGTCGAGGTCGCTCAGGGCGTGCCCTGGCTGCGAAGCTCGCCGACTTCGGCATCGCGTGCTCGATCGAGAACACCCGACTCACGACCCCCGGAATCGTGCTCGGCACACTCACCTACATGGCGCCCGAGCAGCTGCGGGACGCCGACCCCGGAACCCCCGTCGACATCTTCTCGCTCGGCCTTGTCGCTCTGGAGGCGCTCAGCGGAGAGCCCGGATACCCGTCGCTCGCATCGGGTCGCGCCGCCGCGATCGCGCGCCTGATGAACCCGCCGACCATCTCTGAGACCGTTCCCGACGAATGGCGAGACCTGCTCACCCGCATGACGCGGCTCGAGCCCGAGGAACGCCCCACCGCCGTCGAGGTCGCGCGAGCGGCGCGCGGCCTGCTGCGCGACTATTCCGCGAACGGCAACGGGGCCGCTGTCGCCGCGGCGGCTGCGGCGATCGTCGCATCCGCCGGCGCCGAGCCTGCCGGCGCCGCATCCGCCGGCGCCGAGCGTTCCGTCAGCGACATCGCTTCAACGAGCGCGGAGTCGGATGCCGTTGCCGCGGCGCCCGACGCGGAACGCGCCGCACCGGCCAGCGCCGCCCCGGACTCGTCGCCCACCGGCGTCACCGCGGTCTTCCCCTCTGCCACCGGCGCCGAGACCGACGTCGCCGCCCCCGTGGCTGCCGGCGCCGGCGAGGCGCGAAGCCGGACTCGCACTCGGAACCGCGTCATCGCGGGCGCCGCCGGGCTCGCCGCGGCCGGGGCTGTCGCCGTCGGTCTCGCCGCGTTCACCACTCCCGCATCCGCCGACCTGGGTCGTACGGTCTCTGCAGCGATCGTGCGCACGCCGATCGTCGCAACGGAGCCCTCGCCCGAAGAGGCTCCGGCCGACCCGGTCGTCGTGAGCGATCCCGGCGGTTCCGTCAAGAACGAGAACTCGGGCAAGAGCGAGAACTCGGAGAACAACGGGAACTCGGGGAACTCCGG
>NZ_JAGGPD010000406.1 GCF_018613995.1 Microbacterium sp. ISL-103
GGAGCACGCCCTGGTCGCTCCACGCGGTCAGGGCGCCGGGCGGGGCAGGCGGGAGGCCGAGGGCGCTATCGAGCTCCTTGTAGATGTTCCCGAGGCTGCGCGGCAGCGGGCGAACGTGAGCGTCGACCGCGAACGACAGACCGATCGGGTGTCCGGGGGTCGGATACGGATCCTGTCCGGTGATGAGCACCTTCACGGCAGACATCGGGCGCTCGAAGGCGCGCAGCACGTGGTCGCCGGCGGGCAGGTAGCCACGCCCCTCTGCCTGTTCCTCGCGCAGCCGCTCTCCGAGCGCGGTGATCGTGTGCTGCGCCGGGGCGAGAGCGTCGGCCCACTCCGGATCGATCACTCCGTCGACGGCGAGCTCGGCGAGAGTCCGCGGTGTCATCGCTCAGTCGATCGGTCGCACGCGCAGCGGACCGCGGGCGAGCAGGTGGTTCGCCGACTGCGCGACCGGACGCATCGTGATGAGATCGAGGTTGACGTGCGCGGGGGCGTCCAGCGCGTAGGCGATGACATCCGCGACGTCTTCGGCGCGCAACGGCGCCTCGACGCCGGAGTAGACGGCTTCGGCGGCGACCGAGTCGCCCCCGAGGCGGTTGAGCGTGAACTCCTCGGTGTGCACCATTCCGGGTGCGATCTCGGCGACGCGGATCGGCTCGCCGTTGAGTTCGAGACGGAGAGCGTGCACGAGCATCGCCTGCGCGGCTTTGGCTGCGTTGTAGCCACCACCGCCCGGGTAGGCGACCTGCGCGGCCGTCGAGGTCACGAACACGGTGTCGGCGTGTCCGTCGGCCGCGGCCGCCCACCGCAGCAGCGGCAGGAGCCCTGCGACCAGGCGCTGACTCGACAGCACGTTCGCGTCGTACATCCACTGCCAGTCGTCGACCGATGCGTTCTCGACGCGATCCGTGCCGCGCGCGCCTCCGGCGACCTGCACCAGGGCGTGCACGGGGCCCGATGCCTCGAGCTCGGCGATCAGCGCGGCGACGGCATCCGGATCCGTCAGGTCGCACGCGACTGCCGATGCACCGGTCTCCGCGGCGAGCGCGGCCAATCGCGATTCGCGACGCGCCACGCCCACGACGCCCCATCCGCGGGCGCGGAGCGCGCGCACCGTCGCCTGTCCGATTCCCGAGCTCGCACCGGTCACCACTGCACGCCTGTTCACCATGCCTCCACCGTACGATGTTCCCGCCGGAATCGCGGGCGCACACCGTCGCGTCGTGTCACCCGATCGTCTGCGCCGCCGGCATCTTCGTCCGTGCCTCCCCGACGAGCACCAGTGAGACCCCCATGGCGCACAACGCGAACCCCGCGGCGGTGACGAGGGTCAGCGGCTCGCCCAGCAGGATGCTGCCGCCCAGTGACGTCGCGGGCGCGATGAGGAAGAGCAGCGCCTGCAGCGCGGTGATGCCCACGCGTGCCAGCAGCCACCAGTACAGGCCGTAAGCCGCGAGGGTCGGGAACACGGCGGTCAGCACGACGGCGAGCCAGAACGACCCCGACCCCGGAGGCACCAGCATCCCCGTCGCCGCGGCGATCACCAGGAGCAGCACCGCTGTCACCGTCACATGCACGGTCAGAGTCACGAGCACGCCCGTGTGCACCCCGGTCTTGCGCTGCAGAAGCGTGCCGACGATGAGGCAGACCATCGCGATCGCGGGCAGCGCATAGGCCGACGGAGGCGCATCGGTGGCGCCGAGCTGCGACTGCACGACGAGCAGCACCCCGATCGCCCCCACCCCGAGTCCGATCCACTGCGATCCGCGGACCCGGAGTCCGAGGATCGGTCCGACGAGCACCGCCACGATGAGCGGCTGAACCGCGTCTATCAGGGCGACGGTGCCGGTGGCGATGCCGGCGGCGACGGCGCCGTATACCGCGAGACAGTATCCGAACTGGGCGAAGAGCCCGATCGCGGATTGGATGCGCAGATCGCGGCGGCGTACTCCCCTCGCCGCTCCTGTGAGGAAGACGAGGACGAGCAGCACGACGGCCAGCGGCACGAAGCGCCACACGAGGAGCGTCAGCGGCGAGACATCGACGGTCGCGAACGCGGGGATGATGAACCCCGAGCTCCATGTGACGACGAATGCTGCCGCTGCGGCGATCGTCACCGAGGCACGAAGTACACCGATCTGTTTACTCATGGGATCGACTATACAGACTGGTATAGTCGATCCCATGACGCAGCCCGTTCCCGAGTTGGCCCCGCTCACCCCCGGAGGGAGGCGCGTGCTCGACGCCGCCTCGCATCTCTTCTACGAACGCGGCATCCACGCCGTCGGCGTCGACACGATCGCCGAGGCCGCGGGCGTCACGAAGAAGACGCTCTACGACCGGTTCGGATCGAAAGAGGCGCTCGTCGTCTCCTATCTGCAGCACCGCGATGCGCGCTGGCGAGAGCATGTCGCCGCACAGCTGGCACTCGTGCCGACCCCTGGCCCCGATCGCATCCTCGCGATCTTCGACGCCGCTGTCTCCTGGTCGGACGAGAACAGCCCCAAGGGATGCAGCGCGATCAACGCCCGCGCCGAGATCGGCGACGGCAACGACGATCACCCGGTGTTCCCCGAGGTGTCGCGCCAGAAGGTGTGGCTGCTCGATCTCTTCGCCGACCTCTGCTCCGAGGCGCAGATCACCGACCCCCGCGCCATGGCGCAGGCGATGATGCTGCTCTACGAGGGCGCGATCGTCACGGTGGGCATGGCGACGTTCGCCGAGCCGTTCCAGACCGCACGCGCGTGGGCCGCGGCACTGCTGCCCCGGCCCTGAGCTGCGAACACGTCGCGCCGGAGCCGCAGCGCGGGCAGGTTACGTCACATTTCCCACCCGCTGTTGACAGCCGCCGATATTCCGTACTGTCTCATGCAACGACATCAGTCGAATCGACCTTCCAACAGTTCCAGGGGGAACACATGTCCGCACCCGAGACCTGGCGTTTCGAGACCAAGCAGATCCACTCCGGCGCTGCTCCCGACCCGGTGACCAAGGCCCGCGCCACCCCGATCTACCAGACCACGTCCTACGTGTTCGACAGCGCTGACCACGCGGCGAACCTCTTCGCCCTGGCCGAGTTCGGCAACATCTACACGCGCATCCAGAACCCGACCCAGGATGTCCTGGAGCAGCGCCTCGCCGCGCTCGAGGGGGGCACCGGCGCCCTCGTCCTCTCCAGCGGCCAGGCGGCGTCGACGTTCGCCGTGCTGAACATCGCTCAGGCCGGCGACCACATCGTCTCGTCGAGCTCGATCTACGGCGGCACGTACAACCTCTTCAAGTACACGCTCGCGAAGCTCGGCATCGAGGTCACGTTCGTCGAGAACCAGGACGACCCCGAGGAGTGGCGCCGCGCGCTGCGCCCGAACACCAAGCTCTTCTTCGCCGAGACCATCGGCAACCCGCAGATCAACATCCTCGACATCCGCACCGTCGCAGACGTGGCGCACGAGGGCGGCGTCCCGCTGATCGTCGACAACACGATCGCCACCCCGTACCTGATCCGCCCGTTCGAGCACGGCGCTGACATCATCGTGCACTCCGTCACGAAGTTCCTCGGCGGCCACGGCACCACGATCGGCGGCGTGATCATCGACGGCGGCACCTTCGAGTGGTCGAAGAACGTCGAGCGCTTCCCGGGCCTCACCGAGCCCGACCCCTCGTACCACGGTGCGAGCTATACCGCGGCGGTCGGCGACCCTCTGGCCTACATCATCAAGGCACGGGTGCAGCTGCTCCGCGACCTGGGCTCGGCGATCGCACCGCAGAGCGCGTGGAACCTCATCCAGGGCATCGAGACCCTGTCGCTGCGTATCGAGCGTCACGTGCAGAACGCGCAGGAGATCGCCGAGTGGCTCGACGGCCGCGACGACGTCGCCTCCGTCAACTACTCGGGACTGCCCTCCTCCCCCTGGTACGCCAAGGCGAACGAGTACGCCCCCAAGGGCGTCGGCGCGGTGCTGTCGTTCGAACTCAAGGGCGGCGTCGAGGCCGGCCGCGAGTTCGTCAACAGCCTGTCGCTGTTCAGCCACCTCGCCAACATCGGCGATGTGCGCTCGCTCGTCATCCACCCGGCATCCACCACTCACGCGCAGCTCACGCCCGAGCAGCAGCTCACCGCCGGTGTCACCCCCGGTCTCGTGCGGCTCTCCGTCGGCATCGAGAACGTCGAAGACCTCAAGGCCGATCTCGACGAGGCGCTCGCTGCGGCTCGCCGTGTCTCGGAGGCAGCTCGCGCCTGATCCGACGTCAGCGACACAGGAGTGCCCCGGGCTTCGGCTCGGGGCACTCCTGTGTTCTCAGACGGCGCTCGGCCGCTGCACAGACTGCTCCCCCGAGAATGGCATCCCCTCCCGAGGAGCCCCAGATCACCACGACATCCCACCCGCCGACCCGCCGCCGCACGAACGCGCGCGCAGGGCGACTCATCGCACTCGTCGGGATCGTGGTGCTGATCGCCGTCGTGTGCGTCTGGATACCGGGCGTCGTGGGCACGGCGGCCGCAGTCGTGCTGCCGTGGTGCGGTCTCGTGCTCGGCGTGATCTCTTTCCTCGCGCTGATCGTCGCCCGCCGCGTCATCCTGGTGCTGCTCGTGCCGATCCTGGTATGGGCGCTCGCGATCGCTCCCTCCGCTGCGGGTTTCGCGTCGGGCGCCGATTCCCCGCCGGCGTCGGTCGAGATCGTCAGCCAGAACGTGCGCGCGCACTCGGGAGGAGCGGCCGAATCCGCAGCCGAGCTCGCCGCCGCCGGCGCCGACATCATCGCGCTGACCGAGCTCGACGCCGACAGCCTCGCGGCCGCACGCGACACGCTCGCCGCCGAGTACCCGCACTCGTATGCCATCGGCACGGTCGCCGTCTGGAGCCGCTTCCCGATGTCCGAGGCCGAGGCTCTGACCCTCGGCCTCGACTGGAAGCGCGCGCTGCGCGTGGTCGTGAACACCCCGGATGCCGACATCGCCGTGTACGTCATGCACGCGGCCTCGGTGCGTCCGGGGGTCCAGCACGATCGGGACGCGATGCTGACGGGTATCGCCGACGCCGTCGCCTCGGACGCCGCGGAGGCCATCGTCGTCGTCGGCGACTTCAACGCCGCATCCGCCGACCCGGCGCTCGGTGCCATCCGCTCGCAACTGGACTGGGCGAGGCCCACCGACGGCTCACTCGGCTTCACCTGGCCCGCCGCCCTGCCGCTCGCCCGCATCGACCACGTGTTCACACGCGGCATGACCGTGCTCGGGTCGACGACGATGCGGGCCGGCAGCAGCGACCACCTCGCGACGGTCACGACGCTGGCACCCTGAGCCGCCCACCACCGCCGGTTCACGTGCGGCGCACCCGGGAACCGTAACGTGCGTCCGGCAGAGCGCGGGCCACGCGAGAATGGGTTACATGGACTGGCAGACGACCTCTGAAGACACGGTGCCCTCGGCACCCGTGACGGAGGCCGACGTCCGTCTGCTCCGCGCGAGACCACCTGCGACCGGAGCCTGGCGCGATGGCGACCCGGTGGGCGGGCGACACTTCACCTCGTTCGGCGCGTTCCCGACCGAGAGCGGGGCCGAGCTCCCCGGGATCCGTGTGGCGTTCGAGACCTGGGGCGAGCTGAACGAGGCCCGTGACAACGCGATCCTCGTGCTGCACGCCCTCACCGGCGACAGCCACGTGCGCGGCGACGCAGGGGCCGGGCATCCGACCGCGGGCTGGTGGGAGGACATCACCGGACCCGGCAAGCCGCTCGACACCGACCGCTGGTTCGTCATCGCTCCGAACATGCTCGGCGGATGCCAGGGCTCCACAGGACCCGCCAGCATCGCGCCCTCGGGTTACGAGTGGGCATCGCGCTTCCCCTACCTCACCATCCGCGACCAGGTCGCGGCGCAGGTCCGTCTCGCCGACGCGCTCGGGATCGACACCTGGGCCGCGGTGATCGGCGGGTCGATGGGTGGGATGCACGCCCTCGAATGGTCCGTCTCGCACCCCGAGCGCGTCGCCCGGCTCGCTGTGCTCTCCTCTCCGCCGGTCACCACCGCCGACCAGATCGCGCTGAACACGGTGCAGCTCGAGACGATCCGGATGGACCCGCGGTTCCAGGGCGGCGAGTACTACGACCTCGCCGACGGCGACGGCCCGCACCGGGGCCTCGCCCTCGCCCGTCGCATGGCTCTGCTGAACTACCGCAGCCCGATCGAGCTCAACCAGCGATTCCAGCGATCGTGGCAGTCCGGCGTCTCACCGCTCGGCCACGGAGGACGCTTCGCCGTCGAGTCGTACCTCGATTTCCACGGCAACAAGTTCACCCGTCGCTTCGATGCGAACAGCTACATCACGCTCGTCGAGGCGATGAACTCGCACGACGTCGGGCGCGACAGGGGCGGTGTCGAAGAGGCGCTGCGATCGGTCACCGCGACCACGCTCGTGCTCGGGATCGACAGCGACCGGCTCTTCCCGGTCGACGGACAGCACCGCATCGCGCGCAGCATCCCGAACACCCTCGACGGGACCGATGCCGTGGTACTGACCAGCGACTTCGGTCACGACGGCTTCCTCATCGAGACCGAGGCCGTCGGAGGGCACCTGAGGCGCCTGCTCGCGAGCTAGAGCTCGTCGATCGTCCACGGCAGCGCACCTGTG
>NZ_JAGGPD010000407.1 GCF_018613995.1 Microbacterium sp. ISL-103
GGCCTGGGGCTGGGGCGACGAGCACCGCGCGCAGCCGCTCGTGGTCTCGATCACGCAGTCGACCGAGCTCGGCACCCTCTACTCCGTCGACGAGATCCGCGCCCTCGCCGACCACGCGCACGAACGCGGCATGAGGCTGCACCTCGACGGCGCGCGCATCTCGAACGCCGCCGCGGCCCTCGACGTGCCGCTGCGCGCCTTCACCCGCGACGCCGGCGTCGACGTGCTGAGCTTCGGCGGCACGAAGAACGGCGCGATGCTCGGCGAGGCCATCGTGGTGCTCGACCCCGAGGCGTCGACCGGTCTGCAGTACTCGCGCAAGTTCAACATGCAGCTCTCGTCGAAGATGCGCTTCGTCTCGGCGCAGCTGATCGCGCTGCTCGAGGGCGATCTGTGGCTGCGCAACGCCCAGCACGCTAACGCCATGGCGCAGCGCCTGCGCGGTGCGATCGAGGCGGGCATCGCCGACGGCTCGATCACGGGCGTCTCGTTCACTCAGCCCACCCAGTCGAACGGCGTCTTCGCGCAGCTGCCCGACGGCATCGCCGACCAGCTGCGCGAGTCGTTCCGCTTCTACGACTGGGATGCCGCGCGCAACGAGGTCCGGTGGATGTGCGGCTTCGACACCGAGGAGTCCGACGTCGACGAGTTCGTCGCCGAGCTCGCGCGCCTCACCTCGCGCTGAGCACCGCGCTCTCGCGGCGAGACCGCCGGGAACGAGCGAGTCCTCCGAAACCACCGAGACCCACCGCCGCCGTCACAGGCGCCGGTGGGTCTCGTCGTGCGAGGTGCGTGTCGCTCAGCGCTTGGACTTGCGGTAGCCGGCCTTGACCGCTGCCGCCTCGCTCGAGAAGCACGCCTCGGGCTTGGTCTTGGCGTAGTAGGCGCCGGACTTCACGTGATAGATCATCGAGCTGCGGTTGCCCTTGATCGGAGCCCAGGACGGGCAGTTCCACGACGACACGGGCTTCGCCTGCGCCGGGTAGCTGACGACGCCGGTCGCTTTCGACACCTTCGACGCCGAGATGTACCCGCTCTTCGTCCCCGTCACCTTCACGGTGACGCGCGTGCGCACGGTCGCCGTCGAGAGGACGAGCGATGAGCCGGTGGCGCCCTTGATCGCCTTGCCGTTCGCGTACCACTGGTAGCTCAGTCTCGTGCCGCTCGTCCAGGTGCCGGGCGCAGCGGTCAGCCTCGAACCGAACAGCGCTGCCCCCTTGATCCCGGGCACGGGGGCCGCAAGGACGCCCTTCACCGACGCCGTGGCCTTCGAGCGCTTCGATGCCTTCGCGTACCCCGCCTTCGTCCCCGTGACCACCACGGTGATCGTCTTCACGGCGGCTGCTGCCGGGATCTTGAACGTCGCCGCGGTCGCCTTCGAGACGGCGGCGCCGTTGATGTACCACTGGTAGGTCAGCTTCGTGCCGGCGGTCCACGTGCCCGTCTTGACCTTCAGCGTCTGCCCGACGGTCGCGGTGCCGGTGACCGCAGGCACGGGGGCGGTGAGAGTGCGCAGCACCGCCGGCGTCGCCGCAGACACGAGCGCCTTAGGGGCGAATCCGGCCTTCGTTCCGGTGACCCTGACGGTGATCCGCTTGCCGGCGGTCGCGGCTGCGAGCACGAGCGACGACGTGGTGGCCTTGGCGATCGCGACGCCGTTCGCGTACCACTGGTAGCTCAGCGTCGCGCCCGCCGTCCACACGCCGGGGGCGGCCTTCAGCGTCTGCCCGAGAGTGGCTGTGCCGCTCACCGTGGGCGTCGAGCTGTCGATGAGGCGGAGAGCCGCGAGAACAGCGGAGACTCCGGAAGCGACGGATGCCCCATCGAACGGGACGGTGTTCGCCTTGGCGAAGGTCGGGGAATCGTTCCACCACTCCGACACCGCGCCGGATGCTGCCGACAGGAACGCGACCCGGTACTGCCCGGCGGGCATTCCGCCGACCGCGTAGGTGCCGTCATCCCTGACGTAGTTCGCTGCCACGGCACCCGTGCCGCTGCCGTCGGCCGGGTAGACAGCGACGGCCACCTTGTCGCCTGCGAGACTCACGCCCGCAGGCCCGGCGACCGTGCCGGAGATCAGCGCGGAGGCGTCCAGGGCGATGTCCTGTGCCTCGAGCCCCTCGGCCGGGAGTGCGATCGACGCGGCGCCGTCTCCGACCGCGGAGTGCACCACGCGGTCGGTGACCGCTCGGCCTTCGGACAGCACAGAGAGTGCGACCTCGCCGACCGGCGCGCGCAGCAGATAGGTGCCGTCGGCGGCGACGGCCGCGGCTGCCAACGGTGCGCCGCCCTCGGCACCCGGGGCGTGGGCGACCACGAACGTGCGGCCACTCGTCGGCACGGCCCCACCCGGGAATGCGACGGTGCCCGAGATGTCTGCAGAGCCACCGGGAGCATCGCTCGGCGACGAAGCGGCGAGGGCGGCAGCATCCCGCAGCGCGAGGGGCAGCTGGTCGGCGACGCCGGCGTGCTCAGGGGCGACTGCGGTCGCCGCTGCAGTCATGGCCGCAGACACGGATGCAGCCGCGGGAGCGGATGCCGATGCGGGCGACGCGACGGCGACGAGCGTCGACGCGAACAGCGCAGCGGCGACGCCGATGGCCGCTGAACGCGACGGACGGGTGAGGGCAGGGAACACCATGAGGCATCCTCTCGGGCACAGGACGAGGCCACGAGACCGCCGTCAGACACGGCGTTCTGGACAGATCACCTGAGATATGGATACACCGGAATACAGTTCAGCGCCACATTCGGTGGAGAAATCATTCCCGAGAGATGCGGGACTGCGTCAGCGAAGCAGCCCCAGGTTCGCGAGCGCCAGGCGGATGAGTGTTCCTCGCCCGCCCTCCATCTCGGCGGCGACGGCGTCGGAGGCCGCGGCCTCGGGCGGGAACCACGTGACCTCGAGGGCGTCCTGCCTCGGCTCGCACGTGCCGGTGACCGGCACCACGAAGGCGAGCGAGACGGCATGCTGACGGTCGTCGTGATACGCACTGACTCCCGGGATCGGGAAGTACTCGGCCACGGTGAAAGGCAGCGGCTGCGGCGGGAGCAACGGGAAGGCCATGGGCCCGAGGTCGTTCTCGACGTGACGGAACAGGGCGTCGCGGATCGTCTCGCCGAAGCGCACGCGCCCCGACACGATCGTTCGCGTCATCTCGCCCATCGGCGTCGAGCGCAGCAGGATGCCGACCTCGGTCACCTGCCCCGATCCGTCGGTGCGCACCGGGATCGCCTCGACGTAGAGCATCGGAAGGTGTCGACGAGCCTCTTCGAGTTCGAACTCGCTCAGCCACCCCGGGTTGGAATCACGCGAAGGGGGCTGCGCGGCGCCGAAGCCCTCGATCCCGTCGTCGGGTTCCGGGTCGGGATCAGGTGTGCGGACGGCCATGTGTCCTTTCTACCAGCCGCGTGTTCGAGCCGACAGCGACTTGACAGGTGCGACCGGCATACGATCGCGCGAACGGGTCCGGTCGAGTGTCCGAGGCCGCTGGCAGGATGGTAGACGTGAGCGAAGAACTGACGATCGACGGCGCCCTCACCCGCTGGTCGACCCCCGACCGGGCAGGGCTCCCCCTGCTGGTGCTGCTGCACGGCTACGGCGCCGACGAGAACGACCTGTTCGGGCTGGTGCCGTACCTCCCCGAGGGCATCACGGTCGCATCGGTCGCTGCTCCTCTCGCCCCTCCCTGGCCGATGCCCGGTCGCTCTTGGTATTCGATCGACGGCCTCGAGGGGCGCAGCTCGGCGTCGGTGACCGTGGCAGCCGAGGCGTTTCTGAGGTGGCTCGATGAGGCCCGGCAGGATGCCCCGGCCGTGGCGCTGCTCGGCTTCTCGCAGGGAGCCGCCGTGGCACTGCAGGCCCTGCGGCTCGCACCGGCGAGCATCGACACCGTCGTCACTCTCAGCGGATACGCCGCCGACGGCGCACTCCCGCACGACGACCGTCTGAAAGAGCTCCGCCCGCACGTCTTCTGGGGCCGCGGCACCAACGACGACGTCATCCCCGAGGCGCGGATCCTGCACACCGCCGACTGGCTTCCGGCGCATTCCGAGCTCTCGGGGCGCGTCTACACCGGTCTCTCGCACAGCATCTCGGAGGAGGAGCTCGGCGACGTGCACACCTTCCTCACGAAGTGGCTCGAGCGCACCGCCTCGGCCTGACGCGCGCGCGATCCACCCCGACCCACGACAGCGACACGCCCGGGTTGCGCAACTCCGACACGCCCGGGTATCGTCGTGGAGTCCTGTCCGCCGTGTCTGGAAGTCCTTTGATCTGATCCGTCGCCTCCGCGCCCATCTCTCTGCGCGCTGACCCGACGATCGCCGACTCCACGGCCGACCACGCCCGCTGTCCTCCGACAGCGCCCCGCTCAGACGAGGTCTCTCAGGCGTACCGGTGTCAGTGCACCCCTCGCACTCGACAGGAGACACCATGTCAGTCCCCACGCTTCACTCATCGGTCACCCTCGACCGCCTCACCTTCACCTGGCCAGACGGCACCACGGCACTCGACTCGGTCTCGGGGTCGTTCGGCTCGGGCCGCACCGGGCTCGTCGGACGCAACGGCGCCGGCAAGTCCACGCTGCTCCGTCTCATGGCGGGCGAGCTGACCCCCACGTCCGGGGCGCTCACGACGACCGGCGACGTCGCGTATCTGCCGCAGCAGCTCACGCTCGACGTCGACCGTCGCGTCGCCGAGCTGCTCGGCGTGGCCGCGGCCCTCGACGCCGTCCGCGCGATCGGCGCCGGCGATGTCGACCAGGCGCACTTCGACGCGGTCGGCGACGACTGGGACATCGAGGCGCGCGCCGGGATGTCACTCGCCGAGGCCGGCCTCGCCCCCGATTTCCTCGACAGACGCGTCGGCGAGCTGTCGGGAGGCGAGGCGGTGCTCGTCGCGATCGCCGGCATCCGTCTGCGACGAGCGCCGATCACTCTGCTCGACGAGCCGACCAACAACCTCGACCGCGACGCCCGCGCGAAGCTGGCGGCCATGGTCGGGTCGTGGAAGGGAACGCTCATCGTCGTCAGTCACGACCTCTCGCTGCTCGAGCTGATGGACGACACCGCCGAGCTCTACGCCCAGACGCTGAGCGTGTTCGGTGGTCCGTACTCCGAATGGCGCGCCTGGCTCGATGCCGAGCAGGAGGCAGCACGACAGGCTGAGGTCACGGCCAAGCAGGAGTTCCGCAAAGAGAAACGCCAGCGCATCGAGGCCGAGGTCAAGCTCGCGCACCGCGCCCGCACGGCCAAGAAGGCCGAGATCGAGAAGCGGGTGCCGAAGATCATCGCGCACGGTCGCAAGATGGCAGCCGAGGTGTCGGCGGGCAGGCTGCGCACCGAGGTCGGCGCGAAGGAGGAGGCGGCCCGCACCGCCCTCGACGAAGCGGGGCGGCGGCTGCGCTCGGATGCGTCGATGAAGATCGAGCTGCCCGACCCGCAGGTGTCGCGCAGCCGCCGCATCGCCGAGATCGGCGACGGTGAGCGGTCGTGGATCATCCAGGGCCCCGATCGGGTCGCGCTGGTCGGGCGCAACGGCGCGGGAAAGACGACCCTGCTCGAGCGGCTGGTGCGGGATGTCGCCCACGGCGTCGTCCACAACTCCGGAGATCCGACGGCGAACGGCGCCGAACGGCCTGCTCCGAGCGCCGGCGGCGAGGACCTCCGCATTTATGGAGCGCAGCTCATCGCGACGGCCCTCACCGACCGCATCGGCTACCTGCCGCAGCGCGTCGACGGGCTCGACGAGCGCCGGTCGGTGTACGAGAACATCGCGGATGCCGCACCCCAGGTGCCCGAGAAGGAGCTGCGGAACCGATTGGCGAGGTTCCTGATCCGCGGAGCGACCGCCGAGCGTCCTGTCGCGGCGCTCTCAGGCGGCGAGCGCTTCCGGGTGGCGCTGGCGAAGGTGCTGCTCTCGGATCCCGCCCCGCATCTCGTGGTGCTCGACGAGCCGACCAACAACCTCGACATCGACACGGTCGACCAGCTGATCGAAGCGCTGCGCGCCTACCGCGGGGCGGTGCTCGTCGTGAGCCACGACGACGCTTTCCTGGCGCGGCTCGATCTGGATCTCACTCTCGAGATCCGGCCCGACGGCTCGCTCGCCGCGACCTGACGGGCGCGGGTGTCTGTCAGGGCGCCCGCGCTCAGGCCCGCCGGCTCCGCATCGCCCGAGTGTGGGTGATCGCGGGGTCGGCGGCGAGTAGGGCGTAGTCCTCCGAATCGCGAGGCACCAGCGCGACCCGCCCCGCATCGTCGTGAGCGATGCCCCACCCGTAGCGCTTGCCCAGCGGCGATGAGCGCAGGCACGGCTGCCCCTTCGAGAAGAACGCCTCGCGTGCGGCCGCGTCGTCGGGGTCGATCCCGGCGCGCAGAGCATGGGTCGCGAAGATCACATCGTCGGAGGTGCGCGTGTACGGCTCCTGCACGATCAGCCGATAGTGCAGCGCCGCGATCGTGGGCTTCTCGCCCGTCGGCGGCTCTTCAGCGTGGTCGACGGGGCAGTCCTCGGCGACCTCGATGAAGGTGCTCAGGTAGTTCGTGGTGTGCGTCGCCATGCCTACAGCATGCCCTCACCCTCCGACAATGCCGACCCCGATGTCGGTGGCACGGGTGATGATGGAGGGATGAGCGACGTGCTCGACCGCTTCACCCCTGCCACGCAAGACTGGTTCCGGGGCGCCTTTCCCGAACCCACGCCCGCACAGGCCGGCGCGTGGAATGCGATCTCGGCGGGCAAGCATGCGCTCGTCGTCGCCCCGACCGGTTCGGGCAAGACGCTCTCGGCCTTCCTGTGGGCCATCGACAGTGTCTTCCGCGAACGCGTCGAGCATCCCGATCCTCCGGCGAAGCGCACCAAGGCCGCAGACAGCTCGCGCACGCGCATCCTCTACATCTCTCCGCTGAAGGCGCTCGGCGTCGACGTCGAGCGCAACCTGCGCTCCCCTCTCATCGGCATCGGGCAGTCGGCCAGGCGGCTCGGCGCCGAGGCCCCCACGGTCACGGTCGGTGTGCGCTCGGGCGACACGACCTCGAGCGATCGCCGCAAGCTGGTCTCAGACCCGCCCGACATCCTCATCACGACGCCCGAGTCGCTGTATCTCATGCTCACCAGCCGCGCCGGCGAGACACTGCGCGACGTGCACACGGTCATCATCGACGAGGTGCACGCGGTCGCCGCGACCAAGCGCGGCGCCCACCTCGCTGTGAGCCTCGAGCGGCTCGACGCCCTGCGTCGCCTGCACGGGCATGAGCAGGCGGCGCAGCGGATCGGCCTGTCGGCGACCGTGCGGCCGATCGACGAGGTCGCGCGCTTCCTCGGCGGCGCCGCCCCGGTCGAGATCGTCGCCCCGCCCGCATCGAAGACCTTCGAGCTCGGGGTCGTGGTGCCGATGGACGACATGACGAATCCCCCTCCGCCGCCGGGCGCCCCGAAAGACGCCGGCGAT
>NZ_JAGGPD010000408.1 GCF_018613995.1 Microbacterium sp. ISL-103
CGACGGCACGCCGCTGCGACACGGGCTCATCGGCGAGGACACCCGTGACGACAAGGGCCGGATCGCGGAGTTCGCGGTGCCCGACTCCGACGACGACGACTTCCAAGAGCTGACTCGCTTCTCCCCCGGCATCCGACGGATGCAGGGCGCGGTGCGCTGGGGCGACAGGCACTTCATCTCGCAGTCGGACCTCATGCGCCCCGGTGCGCTGTGGACAGGCACGCCCGACGCGCTGGTGCGCGACCCCACGGCGCTCCCCGTCGGCTGCGAAGACCTCGCCCTCGACCTCGATGCGCAACTGCTCTGGTCTCTCGGCGAGCACCCGTGGAAGCGCGTGGTGCGCGGCATCCCGCTGTCCCACCTGGGCATCGAGGGCTGACAGCCGACCCCTCAGGTCGCGAACGTAGACTGTGCGGGTGAAGAAACCCGCACCTTTCCTCGTCTACACCGTGCTGCGCCTGCTGGCCTTCGCCGTGCCGCTCGCGATCATGTGGTTCTTCTTCCCGATCTTCCGCGAGCTCTGGTGGCTCGCCGCGATCTTCGCCGCCCTCATCGGCGTCAGCATCTCGATGCTGTTCCTGCGCGAGCCGCTGACCGACGCCTCTGCACGTCTCGTCGAGCGCCGCGAGGGCCGCCCCTCCGCCGCGCAGGCCGATGCGGATGTCGAAGACGACGCGATCGACGGAGTCGAGCGGTCCTGACTCCGCCACCGGCGCGCGGCCTCAGCCGGAGAACGCCCAGAACAGCGCTCCGGCGTAGAGCAGAGCGGTCAGAGACGTCAGCGCCAGAGCGACGACGAGCTCCTTCGCCTGGCGGTACGTCCAGACGATCAGGATGGCGGGGAGCCCTGCCAGCAGCGCGAGCAGGCCGATCCAGGCGATCGGGTACAGCAGCGCGATGAATGCCAGGATGCCGAAGGGCACCAGCACGAACAGAGTGAACAGCACCTGCGTCGCGCGCCTGCCGATCAGAACGGTCAGGGTGCGCTTGCCGACCACGCGGTCCTGATCGATGTCGCGCAGGTTGTTGGCGAGCAGCACGGCGCAGGCGAAGAGCCCAGCGGCGATCGCGCCGAGCCAGGCCTGCTGAGGCAGCGTGAAGACCTGCACCCACGTGGTGCCGAGAGTCGCGACGAGCCCGAAGAAGATGAACACGAAGACTTCGCCCAGGGCGTTGTATCCGTACGGACGCTTGCCGCCGGTGTAGAACCAGGCGGCGATGATGCAGGCCGCACCGATCGCCAGCATCCACCACTGCTCGGTGCGGATGATGATCGCGAGGCCGACCGCTGCGGCGAGCGCGAAGAAGATGAGCGCGATGACGAGCACCGTGCGGGGCTTCACCCGACCGGATGCGGTGAGGCGTGCCGGCCCGACGCGAACGGCATCGGTGCCGCGGATGCCGTCGCTGTAGTCGTTCGCGAAGTTCACGCCGATCTGCAGCAGCACGGCCACCGCGAGGCACGCCAGCGCGATGACCCAGTGGAACTCAGGCCCGGTGCTGCGGGCGGCGCCGGTGCCGATCACGACGGGGGCGACCGCCAGCGGAAGCGTGCGCAGGCGTGCGGCGCCGATCCAGTCGCCGACCGTGACGGGACCCGCGTCGATGGCGACCTGGTTCGCCGGGTTGCCGCTCGCCCGCTTCGCGGGATTGCCGCTCACGCGGGTCTGATTCTTCTTGTGCTTCGAGGATGCTGCCACGCAGGGAATCCTACTGGGGGCGCCGATGGCCGCCGTCGAGCCACTCGCGTCAGTCGCGGCGGAACGTCATGTGCGTGACGCCGGACTCGGCGACCTCGGCCGAGAACGCATAGTCGTTCTCGATACCGCGCAGATCGTCCCAGATGCGCTCGCCGCTGCCGATCACGAGCGGGTTGACCGCGAGATGCAGCCGATCGACGAGCCCCGCCCGCAGGAACTGACGCACCGTGTCGACACCTCCGCCGACGCGCACGTCCCGATTCCCCGCCTCGGCCGTCGCCCTGGCGAGCACCTCCTCCGGGGTCGTCTCGACGAAATGGAAGACCGTGCCGTTGGCGAACTCGATCGAGTCTCGCCGAGCGTGGGTGAGCACGAAGACCGGCACCTCGAACGGAGGCACGTCGCCCCACCATCCGCGCCACTCGGGGTCGTCGCCGTGCAGATGCAGGCCGAACATGCCCGCACCCATGATCTCGGCGCCGATGCCCTCGAAGTACTCCTGGGCGTATCTGTCGTCGACGCCCGTGGTGCCCGCGCCCGAGTCGTCGCCCAATACGCGGGTGCGGAACGTGCGCGTCGCGGTGTACGCCGCGACGAGACGCCCCCAGTCGTCGCCGAACGGATTGTCGGGAGTCTGATCGGTGGTGGTCGCGAATCCGTCGAGGGAAATGTTGAGATCGACGCGGACGGCCATGATGCCCTCTCTTCTGCAGGTGCGGGTGATGCGGCTCAGGCGTTCGGGTTGCTGTCTTTGCCGTCGAGCCAGAGGGTGTCGGAGGCATCTCCGTGGGCGCCGCCCGTGCCGACGTGCTTGTCGCTGATCTTCGGCCCCTTGAGGATCACGTGCACCATCGCCTGGGCGTGGCCGTGCCCGAGGCTGTAGTCCTCTTTGAGCCAGTTGAGGACGACGGTCGACTTGGTGCTCTCATCGAACCCCTGCTCCCTGGCCAGTTCGATGAACTGGCGTGGGGTGAGGCCGGTCTGGATCTCGACCTTGTCGAGGTACGCCTGGAAGGACATGGGACTCCGTGGTTCTCGCGTGCTCAGAGGATCCTCTCCGATGAGGGATCTGTCACGAGTATGGCCGCTGCGAGAGCGTTCCTCCAGAGTGCGCTCAGGCGTCTTCGGGCGCGACCGCGATGATCGGCCGGTGCTCGTAGTACGTCTGCAGCACCACGGTGGTGCGGGTGCTGACGTTCGCCGCGAGCCGGATGTCTCGCACGAGCTCTTCGAGCGCCCTCGGCGAGGCGACCCGCACGAACAGCATGTAGCTGGCATCGCCTGCGATCGAATGGCAGGCCTCGATCGCGTCGAGGTGCTCGAGCAGCTCGGGGGCGTTGTCGGGCTGAGCCGGGTCGAGCGGGGTGATCTCGATGAACGCCGAGAGCGGCGTGCCGACGAGCTCGGGGTCGAGGATCGCGCGGTAACCCGTGATGACGCCCCGCGTCTCGAGACGTCGGAGTCGTGACTGCACGGCCGAGACCGAGAGCCCGACGGCCTCGGAGAGCTGCGACAGTGTCGCCCTGCCGTCTCGTGAGATGGCGGCGAGGATCGCCCGGTCGACAGAATCATCCATGGATGTAAGATTATCGTCAGGATTCCGTATATGCCGGAATCTTTCCGTCAAACTCTCCGATCGGAGGTCCCGATGTCCATCATTTCCGCCCACAGCACCGCTGTTCAGGCCATCGTCGGCGAACCCGAGGTCGTCGAAGACGCGTCGATCGCCGAATCCTCCGCAGCGTGGGCACAGCTCAAGGACGCCGCGATCGCGATCCGCGAGATGCAGATCAAAGACGGATCGATCCCGGATGCCGCGCACCACGCCGCCGCCCGCGACCTCGTCGCCGCGATCACCTCCGGCATCCGCTCACTCGCCCCCGCCTTCGCGCACGACGCCGACTACCTCAGAGCGTCCGTCGTCGACTTCGACCGCTGGGTCGACGAGGGCTTCGGCGTGCCGGACTTCCTCGACTCGCTGATGGCCTTCCAGCCGCAGCAGCATCGTGTCGACGGCATCCGTCACCTCGTCGTCTTCCCGATGTACACGCAGAACGGCTCGAGCGACCGCCTGGTCGAGGCGCTCATCGTCGAGACCATCTGGCCCGAGTTCATCGGCGCGCTCGAAGCCGGCGACTACGGCAACAAGCTGTTCGTCTCGCTGCGCCTGGTCGACTTCACCCCGGGGTACGACACCAACTCCGCCGTGCTGTTCCCCGAGACGGTGGCGATGCGCGAGATCCCCTCGTTCACATGGGGCGCGATCTTCCAGGACCGCGAGGCCGCCCGCTACCGGCGGGTCACCCGCGCCGCCGCCGCCATCACGAAGCTCGACCTGCCCGAGCGCGCCGCGGCGATGCTCGACGACCAGGCGCTCACCGAGCGGGCGTTCGTGATGTGGGACATCATCCACGACCGCACGCATATGCGGGGTGATCTGCCGTTCGATCCGTTCATGATCAAGCAGCGCATGCCGTTCTTCCTCTACTCGCTCGAGGAGCTGCGGTGCGACCTGACCGCATTCCGCGAGTCGGTGAAGATCGAGCGCACCCTCCGCGCCCGTGTCGACGCGGGTGAGGAGATCACCGCATCCGAGCAGGAGATGCTCGAGCACGCCGACCTCGTGCAGTACGCCGTGATCTTCGACCGCATCTTCCGCTTCTCGATCACCGGATCCCGCGTGCGCAACTACGACGGACTCGGCGGACAGTTGCTGTTCGCCTGGCTGCACCAGCGCGGGGTCCTGCACTGGACCGACACCGCGCTGGCGTTCGACTGGGATGCCGTGCCCGACGCTGTCGTCGCACTCGGCGACGCGATCGACGAGCTCTACTGGCGCTCGATCGACCGCCCGAAGACCGCCCACTGGCTGGCGGCCTACGACCTCGTCCGCTCCGTGCTGACCCCGAACCCCGCGTCGCGCTGGGCTCGTGGCCTGCCCGACGAGATCCTCGCCGGTGCGCCCAAGGGCTTCACCGATGCGGTGCTGGACGACGAGTTCCCCCTGTCCATGTTCTTCGAAGCCCTCGACAAGAAGATGAAGCCGGTCATCGAGTCGACCGTCGGCATCCGGGGCACCGACGTCTGACTCGAATCGCGCATTTCTGGGGTTCGGCCGTCTGATCGTCCGAACGCAGCGTCTGCGGCCATTCCTGCCCGGGGTGGCCGCAGAACTGTTTCTTCACGAGAGTTGAGCACATGAGCGTCACCGACCGCACGATCGTCCTCGCCGGAGCGACCAGCCTTTCGGGCACCGCACTGGCACACGCCCTCGTCGATGCCGGAGCGCGGGTGATCGCCACCGGCCGGTCAGCCGAGCGTCTCGAAGAGCTGTCTGCCGTCGGCGCCCGGGTCGAGGTCGCCGATGCGACGTCGCTCGATGCGATGACCGAGCTCGCCTCCCGGCTCGACCAGGTCGACGCGGTGATCCCCCTGGTCGGCGGCTGGCGGGGCGGCGGCGGCCTCATCGGGCAGACCGACGACGACTTCCGCGCGCTGCTCCCCGCGCTCGACGCCGTGCGGGCGACCAGCCGCGCCTTCGACTCGGCACTGCGGGAGTCTGATGCCGGACGCTTCGCGATCGTCTCGTCGACAGCGGTCGGCCGTCCCCTCGCAGGCGGGGCGAACTACGCCGCGGTGAAGGCGGCGAGCGAGGCCTGGACACGGGCTGTCGCGCAGGGGTTCGCCAAGGCGGCGAGGGATGCCGGAGAGCCGCTGCGCGCGGCATCCGTGGTGTTCCGCGCCAGGGCGCTCGATGCGGAGTCGCGCATCGCGCGGGTGCTGGCACTGTGGGACGGCGAGGCCGCCGAGCT
>NZ_JAGGPD010000409.1 GCF_018613995.1 Microbacterium sp. ISL-103
CCGGCATCGGCCAGAAGCTGGTCGACGCCGCCGTCGAGAAGGACGAGTCGCTCTACCTCTGGGTCGCGGACGACAACCCGCGCGCGCACCGCTTCTATACGCGCAACGGCTTCTCGCTCGACGGCGCCAGCCACACCGAGCCGTTCCTCGGCGAGACGCTGACCGAGGTGCGCTTCGTCCGCTGAGCCGGCGTCCGCTGATCCGGCGTCCGCTGATCCCCCGGATCGCGGCCCTCGCGGTCACGACTCAGCGTGAACGGCCCCCTGCCACCGGCAGGGGGCCGTTTCGCTTCGTCAGAGACCTGTGCGGAATCGCGAACGGATCAGCGGCCGGAGACCGAGCCGAACAGCTTCGCGATCGGCGCGATCACGAGCGGACGCGCGGCTACCCAGCCGACGGCGATGACCACGAGCGATGCCACGAACACCCAGAAGCCCGTCCAGCCGACAGCATCCGACGACGCGTACATGTGGTTGAGGTTGCGCAGGAACCCGGTGAGGAACACCAGGGCGACGTGCCCGATGATGAACACCACGAAGTAGATCATGATCGGGAAATGCAGGGCACGGGCCCACTCGATCGGGTATGCCTTCGACAGTCGCTCGGCCTTCTTCGGCCACATCCCCGACATCCGGAACCCGGTCGCCGCCGCCAGCGGGGCGGCGATGAACACGGTCACGAAGTAGGCCAGCTGCTGCAGGCTGTTGTAGTTCACCCAGCCGTGCTCGGTCGGCCAGTCGAACGAGATGTACTGCAGCGCGGCCGAGAGGGCGTTGGGCAGCACCTCCCAGCTCGTGGGCACGATGCGCGCCCAGTGCCCGGTGACGAACAGCAGCACGACGAAGATCACACCGTTCACGAGCCACAGGACGTCGAGCGCCTGGTGGAACCAGATCGTCAGGCTGACCTTGCCCTTGGGGTCGCCCCGCGGGGTCCAGAAGGCGGTCGGGCGCTTCTCGTTGCGGATGCGGAGCCCCGACCGGATGATCAGCACCATCAGGAACACGTTGAAGAAGTGCGCCCAGTTGACCCACGGAGCGAACCCGGGCTCGACCGCGACGGCGGGTGCGTACTCGCCGGGGAAGGCCGCGAGGAAGTCCTGCATGAAGGGGAAGCTCAGCAGCGTGCGCACGAACGCCACGGCTGCGCCGGCCAGGATGCCGAGGGCGGCCGCGCCGAGCAGACCGGCGATCGCCTGCGTCCACGTCGGTCGGGGGCGAGCGGATGCCGCCGACGCGGTCGCCGTGATACGTCGCGGCGCGCTGCCGTTCCAGACGGTGCGTGGGGATGGCAGAGGGATCGACGGGTCGCCGAGCGCGGGCGCCGTGCGAGCCGGGGCGACAGCGGTGGAGGCGGATGCTGCGGGTGCGGGCGCTGTGGCTGCGGGCGCTTCTGACGCGGGCGCTTCGGTGCCTGCGGGGGGAGCAGCGATCGCGGCCGCGCCGGACGCTTCCGCGGACGCTGCGCCCGACACCGGGACAGTGTCGGCCGGGGGCCACGGCTCTCCGCCCGCGACCCGCGGGAGGCCGCGGCGCACGGACATCGCGGGTCCCGTGGCGACGACAGTGCTCGCCGCAGGGGTCACGTCGTCTCGTGACCCGACGACCGCGGCGGCCTCGGCCGCAGGCGTCGCAACCGGAGCGGTCTCGCGCCGCTCGTCGGGCAAGGATGCGGACGCCGACGGCGATGTTGACGCCG
The DNA here is from genome assembly GCF_018613995.1 of Microbacterium sp. ISL-103. Taxonomy (GTDB): domain Bacteria; phylum Actinomycetota; class Actinomycetes; order Actinomycetales; family Microbacteriaceae; genus Microbacterium. The sequence goes on from NZ_JAGGPD010000409.1 coordinate 1,699, forward strand.
ACGGCGATGACGTGTGCTCCGCACCGCTCACGACGGGACCCGCGGGAGGCCACGGCTCGCCGCCGGGCACACGCGGAAGACCACGGCGCAGCGCTGCCGCCTGGCCGGGCGAGGGGGCGACGGAGGACTGCGTCGAGCCGCCGACAGACGCGGGCGCGGCATCTGCCGGCTCGGTGTGTGCAGGCTCAGCCGTCGCGATCGGGGCCCGCACGGCCGGTGACGCCGCCTCGCCCTCAGCTTTCCCGGAGACCGCCGGGGGCGAGACCTCGGAGACCTCTGCCACCGTCGAGTCGGCGACCTGCGCGGCATCCGCGCCGGCATCGCTCTCATCGACCGCGACACCCCCGGGAGGCCACGGCTCGCCGCCGGG
>NZ_JAGGPD010000410.1 GCF_018613995.1 Microbacterium sp. ISL-103
GGTGCCGAAGTGGTGCTCGTGGTCAACGTCGCCTCGAAGTGCGGCCTCACCCCGCAGTACGAGCAGCTCGAAGAGCTGCAGCGGCTGTACGGCGACCGCGGGTTCAGCGTCGTCGGCTTCCCCTGCAACCAGTTCTTCGGCCAGGAGCCGGGGTCTGTCGACAAGATCCTCGAGTTCTGCTCGACCACGTACGGTGTCACCTTCCCCATCAACGACAAGGTGAAGGTCAACGGCAAGAACGCGACCGACCTCTACAAGTCGCTGAAGGAGACCCCGGATGCGGGTGGCAAGGCCGGTCGGGTCGAGTGGAACTTCGAGAAATTCCTCGTGCTGCCCGACGGAGAGGTCGTCCGGTTCCGCCCGAAGCAGAAGCCGAACGACCCCGAGATCGTCGGCGCGATCGAAGCAGCGCTGACCCGCTAGACGGCGGCGGCTTCGGCTTCCGTCTCCGGCTCGGCCTCGCCACGCTTGGCCCAGAGGTCGCGGAGGACGTTCTCGAACGCCGCCGGCGGCTGGGCGCCGCTGATGCCGTACTGGCCGTCGATCACGAAGAACGGCACGCCCTGGATGCCGTAGGCCTGGGCCTGCGCCTGATCCTGGCGGACGTCTGCGAGGTGCCGCGATGACACGAGTGCGTCGCGGGTGTCGTCAGGGTTGAGTCCGACCTCGACGGCGAGCTCGACGAGATCGTCGATGCGGCCGACGTGCTTGCCCTCGGTGAAGTACGCGGACATGAGCCGCTCCTCCATCTCGTGCTGCACACCCTGCTCCTTCGCGAAGTGCAGCAGCTCGTGCGCCTTCACGGTGTTCGTGTGCTGAAGAAGATCGAATCGGTACGCGAGTCCTGCGTTCTCGGCGACACCCGTGACGTTGGCGAGCATCTGCTCGACCTGCTCGCGCGGCATCCCCTTGTGGCCCGAGAGGAAGTCGATCTCGTCTCCGTCGAAGTCGACGGGAGTGTCGGGTGACAGCTCGAACGAGTGGAAGGTGATGTTCACCTGAGGGGCGTCGTCGTCGGAGGCTACGGCTTCGAGTCCCTTCTCGAGGTTGCGCTTGCCGATGTAGCACCAGGGGCAGGCGATGTCGGACCAGATGTCGATCGAGATGGCTTCAGTCACATTGACATCCAACCGTATGCACCTATGGGCTATTCCGTCGTTAGGATTCTCAGATGCTCTCCGCCGTCGATCCGCTGCCGCTCAGCCCCGAGAGAGTGCTCGTCGCCGGAGTCACGGGTTCGGGGAAGACGACGTTGGCGCGTCGGATCGCTGCACTGTGGAACCTCCGGCACGTCGAGATCGACGGATTGTTCCATGGTGAGAACTGGACGCCGCGACCGACCTTCATCGACGATGTGCGCGCCTTCGCTGCGGACGATCGCTGGGTCACCGAGTGGCAGTACACCAGCAAGGGCACCGACGAGATACTCGCACCGCGCGCGCAGCTCGTGATCTGGCTCGACTACCCCTACCGGGTGGTTCGCACACGCCTGCTGCGCCGCACGATCGGGCGCAGCATCCTGCGCACCCGGATGTGGAACGACAACGTCGAGAAGCCGATCTGGCGGATGTTCTCCGGGGATCCTGAAGAGAACATCGTCGCCTGGCAGACCAAGACACTGCACAAGTGGACCGAGCGCATGCCCGACGTGACGCGCGACCACCCGCACCTGACCATCGTGCGCTTTCGGCACCCGCGCGAGACCGAGCGGTGGCTGCGTGTTCAGGCAGGCGCGTCAGGCGTGTCGATCGCTCCGCCGAAGCGGCGGTCGCGCGACAGGTAGACGCCGATCGCACGCCACAGCTCTTCTCGGGAGAAGTCGGGCCAGAGGGTGTCGAGGAACACCATCTCGGCGTACGCCGCCTGCCACAGCAGGAAGTTCGATGTGCGCTGCTCACCCGAGCTGCGCACGAACAGGTCGACATCCGGCATGTCCGGCACGTAGAGGTTGCGACGGATCATCTTCTCGCTGATCGCGTTCGGCTTGACGCGGCCCGCCGCGACATCGGCGGCGATCGAGCGCATGGCATCGACGAGCTCGATGCGGCCGCCGTAGTTGACGCACATCGTCAGCGTGAGCACGTCGTTGTCTCGGGTGAGCTGCTCGGCGTACTGCAGTTCCTTGATGACGCTGCCCCAGAGACGCGGCTTGCGACCGGCCCACCGCACCCGCACGCCCCACTCGTTCAGCTGGTCGCGTCGCCGGTGCAGCACGTCGCGGTTGTATCCCATGAGGAAACGGACCTCTTCCGGGGACCGCGCCCAGTTCTCGGTCGAGAACGCGTAGACCGAGAGGTGCTTCACCCCGGCCTGAATAGCGCCGGCGACCACGTCGAGGAGCACCTCCTCCCCCGCCTTGTGCCCTTCGATGCGGTTGAGGCCGCGACGATTCGCCCAGCGACCGTTGCCGTCCATCACGATCGCGACATGCTCCGGCACCGCAGGGAACGTCGGCGGGTGGACGCCCGTCCAGTCGAGCGGGCGATAGGCCACGGCATCCTTGTGCGTGTAGGGCTTGGGACTCACCGTGCTCCTTCTCGGGGGATGTCGGCGACGAGGTGCGCGAGCGAGCGGATGCCGCGTTCCAGGTGCCATTGGGCATAGGCGGCCACGAGGCCGGAGGCTGCGGCGTTGTCGGCGTGGGGTGCGGCATCGATCGCGTCCCACTCGCCTGACATGAGCGATCGCAGGAGCGACAGAGTCTTCTCGGCGACCTTCGGACTGCCCGCCGGTGCGCAGTTCGCGCACACCGCTCCACCCAGCTGTCCGACGAAGTGCACATGCGGTCCGGGTGCCGCGCACCGCGCGCAGTCGCCGAGGGAAGGCGCCCAGCCCGAGAGCGCCATGACGCGCAGAAGGTAGGAGTCGAGGATGCTGCGGGGAGAGTGCTCGCCACGCGACAGCGCACGCAGACCACCGACGAGCAGCAGGTACTGCTCGGGGGTCGCCTCGGAGTCGCTGAGCCGGTCGGCCGTCTCGACCATCGCGTTGGCCGAGGTGAAGCGGTCGTAGTGCGCCGCGATGTCGGATCCGTACGAGCCGAGCGACTCCGCCTGCTGCACGATGTCGAGGGTGCGGCCCTGGTACAGCTGCACATCGGCGACCATGAACGGCTCGAGACGCGAACCGAACTTCGAAGAAGTGCGACGGACGCCCTTCGCGACGGCTCGGATCTTTCCGTGCCGCCGCGACAGCATCGTGACGATGCGATCCGCCTCACCCAGCTTGTGGGTGCGCAGGATCACCGCTTCGTCTCGGTAGGTGGGCACCCTTCGATTATCCTCCGTGCGGGAGAATAGAGGGGTGACCGAACCGCTCTTCATCATTCCGCTCTGGGCGGACCTGCTCGGCGTCGGCCTCGGCGGAGTGCAGGGCGCGATGTTCGCCTCGGGATTCCAAGGCCAGCGCCGCCTCGACTGGCTCGGCGTCGCGATCATCGGGATCATGATCGGCATGGGCGGTGGGCTCATCCGCGACATCCTGCTCGGCCAGACGCCCGCGACGCTGCAGAGCAACTGGTACCTGCTCACCGCCACCGGCGCCTCCCTGCTCGGGATGCTGCTGGCCGGTCTCTTCAATCGACTGAACACCGTGATCGTCGTCCTCGACGCCGTCGTCATCGGCATGTTCGGAGCGTTCGGCACGAGCAAGGCGCTCGCGCTCGGAATCCCGCCGGTGCCCGCCGTGTTCATCGGCGTCTGCGCTGCCGTCGGAGGCGGTGTGCTGCGCGACATGCTGATGGGACTGCCGACGTCGATCATGCATGTCGGCTCGCTCTATGCGGTCGCCGCCGGGGCCGGATGCGTCTTCATCGCGACCGCCAACGCCCTCGGGATGTCGATCACCCTCGCGGCGATCCTCGGAATCGTCGTGACCGCCGTCATCCGCGTGCTCGCCGTCAGCTTCGACGTCTCCCTTCCCGAGCAGCGACGCCTCTACCGCCGCAAGGTCGCCGCCGAGACCGGTGTGATCCAGGTCGTGAGGCCCAGCGCCGAGTGACGGCGACGTTCGCCCTCGACGAGAACGCCCCACCCGATGCACAGCATCGGGTGGGGCGTTCGTCTCGACGGGGTCAGACCGCCGCGAGCTCCAGCTGGCGGGTGCGGATCGAGCGGTTGACGCCCGAGACGATCGCCTTGAGGGATGCGGTCGAGATGTCGCCGTCGATGCCGACGCCCCACAGGCGCTGGTCGCCGACCTGCAGCTCGACGTAGGCCGCGGCCTGCGCGTCGCCACCGGCGCTGAGAGCGTGCTCGACGTAGTCATAGAGCGTGATGTCGAAGCCCTGACCGCGCAGGACCTCGATGAACGCGGCGATCGGGCCGTTGCCGTTGCCGGCGACGGCGACCTGCTGGTCGTCATCGCGCAGCGTCACATCGAGCACGACGTCACCCGACATGTCGCTGCGGGTCTGGGTCGAGAGCAGCTCGAACCGGCCCCACTTGGCCTCGGTGTCGGCGGCGGGCAGGTACTCGTCGTTGAAGATCGACCAGATCTGCTCGCTCGTGACCTCGCCGCCCTCAGCGTCGGTCTTGGTCTGGACGACACCCGAGAACTCGATCTGCAGCTTGCGTGGCAGGTCGATCGCGTGATCGGCCTTCAGCAGGTACGCGACGCCGCCCTTGCCCGACTGCGAGTTGACTCGGATGACGGCCTCGTACGAACGGCCGAGATCCTTCGGGTCGACCGGCAAGTAGGGAACGGCCCACTCGATGTCATCGACAGTGACGCCTTCGGCCTCGGCACGGACGGCCATCGCCTCGAAGCCCTTCTTGATCGCGTCCTGGTGCGATCCGCTGAACGCCGTGAAGACCAGGTCGCCGGCCCACGGGCTGCGCTCGGGCACCGGCAGCTGGTTGCAGTACTCGACGGTGCGCTTGACCTGATCGATGTCGCTGAAGTCGATCTGCGGGTCGATGCCCTGCGTGAAGAGGTTGATGCCCAGTGCCACGATGTCGACGTTTCCCGTGCGCTCGCCGTTGCCGAACAGGCAGCCCTCGATGCGGTCGGCACCGGCCATGTAGCCGAGCTCGGCAGCGGCGATCGCCGTGCCGCGGTCGTTGTGCGGGTGCAGCGACAGGATGACGTTCTCACGGTGGGCGAGGTTGCGGCTCATCCACTCGATCGAGTCGGCGTAGACGTTGGGCGAGGCCATCTCGACGGTCGCCGGCAGGTTGCGGATGACCTTGCGGGCGGGGGTGGGCTCGAAGATCTCGATGACCTGGTTGCAGACGTCGACCGCGAACTCGAGCTCGGTGCCCGTGTAGCTCTCGGGCGAGTACTCGTAGTAGACCTGGGTGTCGGGGATCGTCTTCTCGTACTGACGGCACAGGCGCGCGCCCTCGAGTGCGATGTCGATGATGCCCTGCTTGTCGGTGCGGAACACGACCTCGCGCTGCAGCACGCTCGTCGAGTTGTACAGGTGCACGATCGCCTGCTTCGCACCCGCGATCGATTCGTAGGTGCGGGCGATCAGATGCTCGCGCGCCTGCGTCAGGACCTGGATCGTGACATCGTCGGGAATCAGGTTCTCTTCGATGAGCTGACGGACGAAGTCGAAGTCGGTCTGGCTCGCCGACGGGAACCCGACCTCGATCTCCTTGTAGCCCATGCTGACGAGCAGCTCGAACATGACGCGCTTGCGTTCGGGCGACATCGGATCGATGAGCGCCTGGTTGCCGTCGCGAAGATCGACCGCACACCATCTCGGCGCCTCGCTGATGCGAGCGTCCGGCCAGGTGCGGTCAGGCAGGTTGACGGTGATCTGCTCGTGGTACGGCCGATACTTGTGGATCGGCATCCCGGACGGGCGCTGAGTGTTCTGCATGATGGGGCTTCTTCTCTTCGTCAGAAATGTGAACGGGCCAACACAAGCGCCGCGACGAGGAAGGCCCTGGCTTTAGGACTCGTCGCGGCAGCTAAGAAGAAGCAGACCGCCGAAAGGCATGCGGCCATGGTAGCAGGGATGCCGATCGGCTTCGGACCGACCCGTGAGACGATCCGACGACCCGCGACACTGTCGGGTATGAGCACATCGCACAGCCGCATGCTTCTCGCCGCAGCCGCCCTCGCGGGCGTGCTGGGGCTCACCGCGTGTTCGACCGGACCGGGCTCGTCCCCTGCGCCGACGAGCTCGGCCTCTCCGTCGTGGGATGCCGCCGATGTCACACCGCCCGAGGGAAGAGTGATCGGCACCGGCACGGTGCTGGACGTGTCGGGCGAGACGCAGCTGTGCCTCGGCGCGGTGGCCGAGTCGTACCCACCGCAGTGCGCGGGGATCCCGCTCGAGGGCTGGACGTGGAACGGGGTCGAGGGCAGCGAGACCAGCGGCGAGACCACCTGGGGCGCCTACGCCGTCTACGGGACGTTCGACGGCGAGCGTTACACCGTCACCGACCCTCCGATCATGCTCGCGCTCTACGATCCCATCCGGCCGGAGGATCCGACGGGCGGTGTCGACGGCACGAGTTCCGAGGCCGATCTGACTCGGGTGCAGGACGAGATGTCGACGTCGTTGGGACGCGAGGCGCTCAGCCTCTGGACCGAGCGCGGGTACGTCTGGGTGCAGGTCGTGTGGGACGACGGCTCGTTGCAGGACGCTGTCGATGCGGAGTACGGCGACGGCGTCGTGATCGTCGCCTCGGCGCTGCGCGAGATCGACTAGTCCGACGGGATCAGGGCGAGCTTGCCGCCGGGATGCCCCTCAGCGAGAACCGCGAGCGCCGCGGGGGCGTCTTCCAACGCGAACGTCTTCGCCACGGGAACCACGAGATCTCCATTCTGGGCGAGAGCGATCAGCTCACCTCGCACCTCGTCTCGGAACCGAGCGCTGTCCGGCATCGAACCGGCGATCACCCGGATGCCGTCGGATGCCGCCCTGTGCATCGCCGCGATCGTCACGATGCGCCCCCGGTCGGCGACCAGCTCGAGTGATACGTCGACGGCTTCGTCCGTGCCGACCGCATCGAGCGCAGCCGAGATTCCGGCGGCACCCGCAGCGTCTCTGACGCGATCCGCGAGGCCCGATCCGTAGGCCACAGGGATCCCGCCGAACTGACGGACGACATCGAATCGCCCGGCACTCGCGGTGCCGATCACGCGGATGCCGCGAAGCGCTGCCTGCTGCAACACGCTCACCCCGACGGCACCGGAAGCGCCGTG
>NZ_JAGGPD010000023.1 GCF_018613995.1 Microbacterium sp. ISL-103
CGGCACCGGCGACATCTCCGATCGCCTCGTCTCCGATCTGCTCGCCATCGGAGGTGAGATCTCAGCCGTCTGGGGGCGAAGCATGGAGCGCTCCTCAGAATTCGCCTCGCGTCACGGCATCCCGTTCGCGACCGCGGATCGTCGGGCTCTTCACTCTCGTGACGACCTCGACGTCGTCTACATCGCCACCCCCGCCGTCACACATACCGCGATCACGCTCGAAGCCCTCGACGCGGGTAAGCACGTACTCGTCGAGAAGCCGATCGCGACGTCGGCTGCCGACGCCGAGTTGCTCTTCGCGCGTGCCGCTCAGGCGAACCGCTTCCTCATGGAGGCGATGTGGATGCGGTTCAACCCGCTGCACGTCGAGGTGATCGACCGGATCGCCGCGGGGGAGCTCGGTACTATCCGAAACGTGCGGGCGAGCTTCGGCACCCCGTTCTTCCCGCGCCCGGGCAGAGAGCGGCCGGAAGACGGCGGCAGCATCCTGCGCGACAGGGGCATCTACCCGGTCGCCCTCGCGCACTGGTTCCTCGGCGAGCCGCGCGCTCTCGACGCCCGAGGCGTCGTCTCCGAGGAGGTGGACCTCGCGGGGCATGCCACGCTCGAGCACGCTGACGGAGCCTTCGCGCAGCTCGCCTGGTCAGGAGTGGACTTTCTCGATCTCTCCGCGGCGATCAGCGGCGAACGAGGCTGGATCACCCTCGATCCCATGTTCTGGGCCGGCAGCGATGCTCGAGTCCATGCAGGGTCGGCGGAGCGTATCTTCCGCGAGCCGGAGCAGGTGCGGCATCCGCGTGTCGGCAATGGCTATGGCCCGATGCTCGAGGCGGTGGCTGCCGCGATCGAATCCGGTCTGCGCGAGCACCCCTGGCACGATGCGGCGACGACGATCTCGATCACCCGCACTCTCGACCGCATCCTCGCGGACATCTCCTCCGAGTCGCGCTGATCGCGTCCGGAGCCCACCCACAGAAGGAAAAGCATGGACATCTCTGGCAAGGTCTTCGTCGTCACCGGAGCAGGGAACGGCATCGGACGCGAGGTGACGCTGCGTCTGCTGGCCGGTGGGGCCTCGGTCGCCGGTGTCGACCTGAACGCCGCGGGGCTCGAAGCGACCGCAGCACTCGCGGCTGTCGGCACGCGATTCACTCAGCACGCGGTGAACATCACCGACCGGGATGCGATCGACGCGCTTCCCGACGCTGTGATCGCGGCTCACGGACAGGTCGACGGCGTCGCGAACATCGCCGGTGTGATCCAGAAGTTCGTCAAGGTCAACGACCTGCCGTTCTCCGAGATCGAGAAGGTGATGAACGTCAACTTCTGGGGCGTGATGAACGTGTGCAAGGCCTTCCTGCCCCACCTTCTCGCCCGGCCGGAGGCGTCGCTGCTCAACGTCGCGAGCATGGGATCGTATGCACCGGTGCCCGGTCAGGCGGTCTACGGCGCCTCGAAAGCCGCGGTGAAGCTTCTCACCGAAGCGCTCTACGCCGAGCTTCTCGACACGAATGTGCACGTCACGGTGATCTTCCCTGGAGCGATCAGCACCGGCATCGCTGCGAACTCTGGCGTGGACCTCGGCGGAGATGCGTCGGCGGAGAACAGCACGTACAAGACGACGACGCCGGAGGAGGCCGGACGAGTGATCGTCGACGCGATCCGCAAGGACCGCTTCCGGGCGACGATCGGTTCGGATGCCGCGGCCATGGATCGCCTGTCGCGCCTCAACCCCAAGTTCGCGACGACCATGATCGCGAAGCAGATGGGTGCGCTGCTCGCCTGAGATCAGCCTGCCCGACGACATCACCCGCGCATCTTCGTTTGGGGCCGCTTCGAGCGAATGGCTCTACGCCTCAGCACGTCGCGATCGTCGAGGGCGTCCATACGCTCGCGATGGACGAGTTCGACACACGACACGATGACAGTGCGAGACGTGCCTGCCGAGGCGTTCTGGTCGGTGAGTGTCTATAACGCCGAGGGATACTTCGAACCCGGCCCATCGGGCATCACCAACGATGCACTGGCGTCCTGGGTCGCCCCAGAGATCGTCCCTGCCTAGCGCTCAGTATCTCGGGTGTCGGGATGCGGTTGCGCCCGGCGCCAGTCGGGTGGGGCATTCGCGGCATCTGATCGAAGTGCCGCGCTCAACCGCAGGATTCGTACGGCGGCTCGTCGAGGGTCGTCGCCGTCACAGCCCAGATGATGTCGGTTCCGGCCGTGTAGGTCAGGAAGACAGAACCGGTATCGGCTTCCGACTCGACCGCGAGATACCGGCGATCGCCGACGCTTTCGATCTCGACCGCGTCGGGGTACGCGGCCAGCGCCTCGTCCACCCGGGAACCGAGACCAATCCCCTCGGCTGTCACGGGGCCTGTGGCCGGCTTGCCCTCGAGGTCGACGGGCGAGGCGGACACCTGCACGAGGTCGACCACCGCGGGATCCTGCTCCGAGACTTCGGGGCGCTGGACGGTCAGCATGTATCCGTCGTCCTCAGCGGACGCGAGCCAGGGACACGCTTCCACCGGAGTCGCACCCGCAGCCGCCACGGCTTCGTCGAAGGGCGCGCCCAGTTCGACATCTCCGATGCCCGACGGGCTGGCGTCCGCCGGGGCGGACGCGCTGGGCGACGGGCTCGGCGCGGGATCGGCGGGTGCCGTCACCGTCTGCGTGACCGTCGGGGTGGGTGACGCGGGGGCGGCGCACCCGGCCAGAAGAGCGCCGGCGACGGCTATCCCGACCAGGGGTGAGAGGATGCGTGCACGGCGAGCCCGGGGTCGTCTGGTGTCGATAGCCATGCTTCGACGCTAATGGCGCGGCCGAGCGGTGCTCGTCGATTCGGACGGGATTCCCAGATGGCGAGGATGCTGCCTCAGCCCCATGCATCCATCAACGACCCGAGCTCGGACGGGTGGGTGAGTCGCCACCACTCGGTGGGCGGGTCGATGGTCCCCGCGATCTTCACAGGAGCAGTGACGGTGTTCGGGCCGGCCGTCCAGGTGACGCTCCCGACGACCGCGCCGTCGCGGTAGGCGGTCGGCGTATCGATGGCCATCGCCACCTCGATCGGGGTGTCCGACCAGGTGAAGATCGACGCGTCGTCTCCAATGACGAGCGTGGCGGTGGATCCCCAGGGGGTCGAGATCGACCCGACCTCCTGGCCGGCGGTCGCGACCGGCACCTGGTGGAAACCCGAGCGGATGCTCTCGAGCTCGGCGATCACGGTGGCGTTGACGGAGTCGCGCGACGCGCCCCCGAGGATGACGCCGGTGATCGCGAGCGGATCGGCCGCGCCCACGTCGAGTGTCGCGGTGTACAGCAGATTGTGTCTGCCCTCGCCCAGGTTTCCGGTCTTCAACCCTGTGATCCCGGCTGTGCCGAGGAGGCTGTTGGTGTTGTGCAGACGACCGGCGCCGGGGATCGAGACCGACGGGGTCGCGACGATCTGAGCGATCGCCGGGTTCGCGGCGGCGAGCTTCGCGATGGCCAGCAGGTCGGCGGGCGTGCTGGTGTTGCGCGGACTGATGCCCGTCGGCTCCGTGACCGTCGTTCCGGTGAGTCGGTGGGATGCGAGCCAGTCGCGAGTCGCGCCGAGGAACGCGTCCTGCGATCCGAAGATCCGTGATGACAGCGCCTCGGCGTAATTGCTCGCGGAGGGGATGAGCATCACGGCCAGGGCATCGTGCAGCGACATCGAGATGCCGGTGGGCATCGGGGCGATGGTCGCTCCCTGCACGTAGTACTCGTCGTAGAGATCGTGGTCGGCTCTGCCGAACGTGATGGTCGGCCCGGGGTCATCCGCCGAGGAGAGCGGCGAGGCGTCGAGGATTACGAGGGCGGTGATGAGCTTGGTGATGCTCGCGATCGGAAGCGGTTCGCCCGTCCCTGCGGCCGACCACGTGCCGCTGGCCGTCTCGCCCAGATAGGCGTCGGCGCCGGCGATGCTGATCGCTGATGCCGTAGCCGGAGGTGTCGCGAGGGCAGCGGCGACGCCGACCGGTGCCTGCGGTGCGCGGGTGGTCACCGCCGGCGGATTCACCGACGCCGTGAGCGCCCACCCGATGTAGCCTCCGCTCACCGCAAAAAGCAGCACGACGCAGACGGCCGTGATGACGAGTCCTCGTCGCCTGCGTCTTCTGCGGACCGCAGGATCGATTCGATCGCCGCTGAATTCCTGCTCGTTCGCCATGAGGTCCGCGAGATCGGACAGAGCGTCCACCGGCTGATCGGGTGCCGTCATCGAGAGCCCTTCATCGCGCTCCACCTGTCGCTCGCATTCCTCAGAAAAGGCCATCCTCGCGTATCTCCGCAGCCGCCGGTATCGGCCGTTCGGGGGACACGGGCGCGGCAGCGGCAGCGGGGTCGCGCTCTTCAGCCGGTATGGAAAGAGGGGCCGGGGCGATCGCGCCCCGGCCCCTCTCTCACTGCGCTTCGCCTCAGCCCGCTGCCGGGGCGATCTCGTTCGGCGTCACGTCGAGTTCGGTGCTGGCGAGCACCTCACCCGTGGTCAGATCGACCGCGTGCACGCTGTTCGCGGCCGGCTCGGTGACGTAGGCGACGTTTCCGGCGACGACGATCGCGGGATGGGCGTCCTGCCACTCGGCCGGCCCCTCCCACGCCTCGACGACGGGGAAGCTGTCGGTGATCTCGCCGGACTCCGGGTCGAGCACGTGGATCGATCCGTCGCTGCTGAGGATGTAGGCGAGGTCGTCCGGTCCGCGCACGATGTCACGGAAGGTGTACTCGACGCCTGCAGGCAGGTCGACGACCTCGAGCGTCTTGGCCTCGGTGTCGATGAGGGTCACGGCGCTGAGCAGGTATCCCTCGGCGTCGACGTCGTTCTTGTAGTCGCCGACGATGATGGGGCTGGTCTCGCTGACGTACGCGTTGCCCATGCGGCCGTAGGGCTGGTCGGGGGCGTCGACCTTGGTGATCTCGCCGTCGTGGTAGATCAGCGCGCCGTTCTCGCACCCGAAGACCACGGCCTCGTCCTCGGCGGTGCCTTCGCCGTGCACGCCGGGGCACTGGTCGGACGAGGCGATCTCGGTGCCGTCGGCATCCTTCGCCACGATGCCGTTGCGCCCGTCTGCGTTGCCGACGGTGGTCAGGAACGTGCCGTCTTCGAGCACGACCGAGACGCCGTGGTGCGCCTCGACGCCCGGGACGGTCTCGACCTCGGGCAGGCCGTCGGCGCTCGCGAGGTCTGCGGTCTCGAAGATCGTCGTGTCGCTCGTGCCGTCGGCGTAGAGCACGGTCTTGTCGGCGTGCCGCACGACGTGACCGGGGGTGTCGGCCTCGAAGACCGTATCGGTGAGCTCGGGCTCGTCGGTCGTTCCGGCAGCCGTGTCGAGCACCTGGAAGCCCTCGCTCATGGTGACCATGACGTGTCGGTCGTCGCCGGCGGCGTTGAGACGCGTGAACGGCTCTGACTCGAAGTCGGCGACGGTGTCGAGGGTCTCGCCGTCGAGCACGAGGATGCCGCCCTCATAGGCGACGGCGACGCGGGGGCCCGCCTGCGCGTCGGAGGCGCTGCCGTCTGAGGTCGATGCCGGCGCGGTCGAGCCGCCGGCGCATGACGCCAGGGTGACGACGGCGCCGAGTGCCGCCGCGCTGATCAACGCGCGACGAAGGGGGGAGGTTCGCATGTGCATTCCTCTTTCTCTGTGGTGGGGTCTCAGGAGGTGAGACCGGTGGTGATGCGCTCGGTGTTGATGCGCATCATGGTCAGGTAGTCGGGGGCGCCCTCGTCGGGGCCGGTGAGTGATTCGGTGTACAGCTCGATGACCTCGACCTGCACGTTCGCCTCGCTCGCGAGCGCCTGGACGAGCCGGTCGGGTGACGACGACTCGGCGAAGATCGCGGGCACGCCGGTCTCTTCGATCGCGTCGACGAGGTCGGCCAGATCGGATGCCGAGGGCGCGGCGAGCGTCGTGCCGCCGGGGATCACCGCTCCGACGATGTCGAAGTCGAAGCGCTCCGCGAGATAGCCGAAGACGTGGTGGTTGGTGACCAGTGCTCGGCGCTCGTCGGGAATCGTCGCGAACGCTTCGGCCATCTCGGCGTCCAGGGCCTGGAGCTCGGCGCGGTACTCCTCGACGGCGGCGTCGAGACTGTCGATGTCGATTCCGTCGATCTCTGCGAGCACGGGTTCGATGGCGTCGACCACGTCGATCATGCGCTCGGGGTCGGTCCAGAAGTGCGAGTCCGGCATCCCGGCGGCGTCGCCCTCGCTGTAGTCGAGCACCTCGATCGCATCGCCGGCCACGAACGCGGGCACGGTGTCGGCCGCGTCGAGATGCTGCTGCAGACCCTCTTCGAGGCCGAGGCCGTTCGATACCAGCAGGTCGGCGCTGCGCAGAGTGGCGGCCTGCTGTGCCGAGATCTCGAACGAATGCGGGTCTGCGTTGGGCTTCATGAGCGTCACGACCTGCGCCTGCTCTCCGACCAGTTCTTCGACGACGTCGCCGAGGATGTTCGTCGAGACGACGATGGTCGGGCGGGAGTCGTCCGTCGCCGAGCAGGCGCTGAGGCCGATCACGGCGAGGGTGCTCACGGCGAGGGTCGAGAAGATCCGTGGGGCGCGCATGTCAGCGTCCTGTCTCGGCGACGAACGCCGGTTCGGTGGCGGTCTCGAACGTGCGGGCGATGCGCGCGGCATCCGCGTAGTCGATCTCGTAGAGGAGGTGCTCGGCGGGCGCGCTCAGATAGGCGCGGTGCTGATCGGCGATGAGCGTCGGCTGGGCGCCGGCAGACAGGGACTGCGCCGCGAGCGGAGCCGTCTCGGCGAGCACCGTGCCGTCGTCGCCGTTCAGCACGAGCACTCGGCCGTCCTGCGCGAGCGCGAGCACGTGGCCGTCTTCGTCGTCGACCGCGGTCACGTGCGCGAGCGGGGCGGGGGAGGGGAGGAGCGTCCACGACCTCGCGCGGGTGTCGAGCATCCAGATCCCCTCGGAACCGGCGAGACCGGCGACGGTGGGGCGTCCCTCGCGGTTGTCGAACGATGCCGCGGGCGGGGCGGTCGTGCCGGCGGGGTAGGGGATGCGCTCCACCCGCAGTTCGTCGCCGTCGACGTGCGCGAGCAGGGCGCCGTCATGGCAGCCGATGACCGCGCCGACCCGTGTCGTGATAGTGCCGGCAGGCGCGATGCAGGGCTCTTCGAGACCCGTCTCCTCGCCCGCTGCCGTGTAGCCGCGCACGCTCGCGCCGATGCCGTCAGCCGCCGCCTCGGTGACGAGCGCGAACGAGCCGACCGGCACGACGAGGCCCTCGTGCGGCTCGCGCTCGATGCGGAACAGCTCGCTGATCTCGCCCTTCGACCGCGCCTGGGTTGCGAGCAGCACGGCAGCCCCCGAACCC
>NZ_JAGGPD010000411.1 GCF_018613995.1 Microbacterium sp. ISL-103
GACCCTGTGGGTCGTGTTCTACTTCGGTCTCGCGCTGCTCGTCGCGGTGCTGCTCGGGAACGTCGCGGGATGGCGCAATGCCGGCGACTTCGTCACGGGCTGGGCGCTCGAGTACAGCCTCTCGATCGACAACCTGTTCGTCTTCGTCCTCATCATGGCGCAGTTCGCGGTGCCTCGGCGCCTGCAGCAGCAGGTGCTCATGGTCGGCATCATCATCGCGCTGATCCTTCGCGGCGCGTTCATCCTCGTCGGAGTCACGATCGTCGAGCACTTCTCGCCGATCTTCTACATCTTCGGCGCCTTCCTCATCTGGACGGCGATCCGCCAGGCGATGCCGGACGGCGACCACGACGGAGAGGTGCAGCGCGAGAATTTCGTCGTGCGTCTGCTTCGTCGTCGCATCGACATCAGCGAGGAGTACGACGGATCGAAGCTCCGCACGACCGTCGACGGCAAGCGGATGTGGACGCCCATGGTGATCGTGTTCATCACGATCGGCGTCACCGACCTGATCTTCGCGATCGACTCGATCCCCGCGATCTTCGAGATCACGACGAACGGCTTCCTCGTCTTCGCGGCGAACATCTTCGCGCTGATGGGCCTCCGACAGCTCTACTTCCTGCTCGGCGACCTTCTCGACCGCCTGCGATACCTGCACTACGGCATCGCGGTGATCCTCGGCTTCATCGGCATCAAGCTGATCCTGCACGCGCTGCACGAGAACGAGCTGCCCTTCATCAACGGCGGTCAGCACGTCGAGTGGGTGCCCGACATCGACAACATGGTGTCGCTCGGTGTCATCGTCGTGGCCATGACCGTGGCGACCGTCGCGAGCCTCATCGCGTCATCTCGCGAGAAGCGTGCGGAGCGCATCAGCCCGAAGGTCGAGTGAACCGGCGGTGCTTCACTCCGCCGACCACAGCAGCTCGGCTTCGAGGGTGAGGTCGACGACCTGACCCAGCAGCGCGCCTGCCGTGGTGGACTGCAGCAGCGTGTACCGGTCGTACTCGCCGAGCGGTGCGATCGCGGCGAGCTGCCAGGCCGCAGCGAGAGGATCGTCGGACAGTTCCGTGTCGGCTCCCCAGGGCCCGTCGGCGCGAGCGAGGACGCGCCGCACGATGGCCTCGGCTTCGGTGAGCAACGGCATGAGCGCATCGTGCCACGTCAGCTCGGGCAGCGGTGTCACCTCGGCGATCGGGTGGGGCGCATCGTCAGACCAGTGCTCGACGGTGAAACGCGCCGTGCCGACGGAGACCATGTACAGCATCTCCGCGTCCGCCGACACGGTCACGAGCCTGGCCATCGTGCCGATGCGGCTGCGCCGATCGCCACCCCCGACCTCATGGCCGCGCTCGATGAGCACGACGCCGAATTGCGGGTCATCCTCGTCGAGAAGGCGTCCGATCATGGTGAGGTAGCGCGGCTCGAACACGCGGAGCGGAAGCGGAGTGTAGGGAAACAGCACCGATCCCAGCGGGAACATCGGTATTTCAGCCATGCCCCCAGTCAACACCGCACGACGTACAGTGAACAGATGTCCAGACCCCGCCCCGTCGTCCCCTCTGCCGGTCAGGAATCCGTGTGGGACTATCCGCGGCCGCCGAGGGTCGAGCAGGTGGCCGACCGCATCACGATCCGGCTGGGCGGCGAGCTCATCGCCGACACGCAGCACGCGGTGCGGGTTCTCGAGACCAGTCACCCTCCCGTGTATTACATTCCGATCGACGATTTCGTCGACGGGGTGCTCACCGACGCGCCCGGCTCGTCGTTCTGCGAGTTCAAGGGCGCCGCACGCTACTTCGACGTGCGCGGCGGAGGCATACTGGCGGCGGGCGCCGCGTGGACCTACCCCCATCCGACGTCGGGGTTCGAGGAACTGTCGCGCCGGGTCGCCGTGTACGCGGATCCGATGGACGAATGCACGGTGGGGGATGAGGTCGTCTCCCCGCAACCGGGCGGGTTCTACGGGGGCTGGGTGACGTCGTCCGTCGTCGGACCCTTCAAAGGCGTGCCCGGCTCTCTGGGCTGGTAGCTCGCCGCGCGGCCGCGATCAGAACGCGCGCAGGTTCGCCTGCAGCCCGCCGTCGACGTATTCGCGTCGCAGGATCCCGCGGCGCCGCAGCACGGGCACGAGCTCGTCGAGCGTGCGATGCAGCGTGACCGGGTGGAAATCGCCCCAGAGCAGCACGCCGTCGTTGCCCCAATCACCCAGCTCTTCGATCAGATCGGCGAATTCCTCGGCCGTTCCGACGAACCCCGATCGATCGGCGATGCGCCCGGTGCGAGCGAGTGCCGTGAGGTGTGCCCTCAGCGGAGCATCCTCTCCGCGGTCACCGATCAGACGCTGGATGCTGCCGCGCGATACGTGCTCGCCGAAGACCGATGTGTCGAGTGGCCGATCGAGGTCGAGCGCCGTGAGGTCGGTCTCGAGGTCGCTCGACTGCTTGCGGGCGATCTGCACGAGAGCCTCGTCGTCGGGATGCGCGGACGCCGCGACGATGCGGTCGGCCTCTTCGGCGGATGAGGTGATGACCGGCTGGATCGCGAACAGGATCTTGATGTCCGAAGCGGAGCGCCCTGCCGCGATGGCCGCGTCATGGATCTTCGCCCGGTAGGCACGCACGGACGCCTCGTTCAACGGAGCGAGCGCGAGCTGCACATCGGAGTTCGCGCCTGCGAAGCCCAGGCCACGGCCGGAACCGCCGGGAGAGACGACCGCGGGCTCGCCGTCGGTGAACGGCACCGCGTTCAACGGCCCGTCGAACGCGTAGTGCTCTCCGCGATGCGTCACGGAGTGCAGCTTCGACCCGTCGGCGAAGAGGTCGGTATCGCGGTCGCCGATCAGCGCCCCGTCGCCCCAGCTGCGCCAGAGCGAGCGGATGCCGGCGAGCCACTCCTCAGCGCGGTCGTAGGCCGCATCATGCCCGAGTTGCTCCGCGGCCGAGAAGTGCCGGGCGCTCCCGGTGTCGGTCACGACGTTGAGGCCGAGCCTGTGCCCACTGAGATGCTGCAGGGTCGAGAACTGTCGCGCCGCCGTGTACGGCAGATAGGCAGCAGGGTTCACGGTGGGGACGACTCCGAGATGGCGGGTCGCCTGGAAGAGGTAGGGAGCGAGCAGCAGCGGATCGTGCTTCGGGCCGCCGAACGCGTGGCGGACTCGCAGATCGAGGGTGTCGGGGGAGCCGAGAGACGGAGCGTCCTCGATGATGACGAGGTCGAACCCTGCCCGCTCGAGCGTGCGCGCCGCCTCTTGATAGATCTCGGGGCGCGTCCAGTCGTAATCCCAGTCCAGTGACGGGTACCCCCATCCCTGCGGACCGAAGCCGCGCGCCAGGAACCACCCGAAGTGCTGGGGCCCGGTCATGCGACGGCCTGCCGCGCGGGCTCGAGCACCCGCGCCAGGTCGGCGATCAGATCGGCGACGTTCTCGATGCCGATCGACAGCCGCAGTGTCCCCGGCCGGACGCCGAGGACGTCGCGCTCGTCGGGCGACCTGTGCGAGTGGCTAGTGGTCGCGGGATGCAGCACGAGCGAGCGCACGTCACCGATGTGGGTCATATGCGTGAAGACCTCGACGCTCTCGACGAAGTCGCGAGCGGCGTCCAGGCCGCCGCTCAGCGTGAAGGTGAAGATCGATCCATGGCCGCCCTGAAGGTACTTCGCGGCGAGTGAGTGATCGGGGTGGCTCTCGAGCCCGACGTAGTCGACGCTCTCCACCGCGTCCTGAGCGGACAGCCAGCGTGCCACGTCGAGCGCATTGCGCGACTGACGTTCGACACGGAGTCCGAGCGTCTCGGCGCCCTGGCCGATGAGGAAGGCATTGAGCGGAGAGGGGGACGCACCGAAGCGGGGCGCCACTGATTCACGCGCGTAGGCGATGCGGGCATTGCCTCCGTGACGAGCCGCGACGCTGGGGAGACCGCCGCGTCCGGGCAGCACCAGGTGCGGAGCGTTGTGTCCCGCCGTGGCGGCGTCGAAACGGCCGTCGTCGAGGATCACGCCTCCGAGCACCGACCCGTGGCCGGCGAGGAACTTCGACGCCGAGTGCACGACCATCGCGGCGCCGTGCTCGAGAGGACGCAGGAGGAAGGGTGTGGCGAGGGTGTTGTCGACGATGAGAGGGATCGCGAACTCGTCGGCGACGCCGCTGATGGCGGCGATGTCGAGGATGTCGTTGCGTGCGTTCGCGATCGACTCTCCGAACAGGGCCCGCGTGTTGGGACGGACGGCGCCCCGCCACGCGTCGGCGTCGGCGATGTCGTCGATGAAGGTCGTCTCGATTCCGAGGCGTGCGAGGTTGTCGAGCAGGAGTCCGCGCGTGCCCTCATAGATGTGAGTCGAGGAGACGATGTGGTCTCCCGCGCCCGCCACCGTCAGGAGGGCGGTGACGACGGCGGCCTGTCCGCTGGCGACGAGCACGGCCTCGGACGCGGACTCGAGTGCGGCGAGCTGACGCTCGACGGCGTGCACCGTGGGATTGCCGGTTCGTGTGTACCCGAAGCCCGCGCCGGTGCCGAAGTGGTCGGCGGCATGGTCGAAGTCGTCGAACTCGAACCCTGCGGTGAGGTAGATCGGAGTCGCTCGCGAGGGTGCGGCTCCCTGTCTGCGGGCGGCGGGCACCGCCGTGGTGGCGAAGCCGGGGGAGTCGACGGTCATTCGGGTGCCTCTCGAAGGTGCGGGTCCGAGTAGCGTGTCACGCGGCGACTCCGGGCGCTGAAGCGGTGGTAATCTGACGTCATGCGGATCGTGCTCCTTCTTAGCGGCCGCGACGAGACCTCGTTCTGAGCCCCTCCTCGTCGCGGAGTCCATCGTGGGCCGAACCGCCAGCTTCAGGAGAAACGCAATGAACATCCCCGCAGCAGACTCTGCTCCCGCACGTCGCAGGACCCTCGCTGAGAAGGTCTGGGATGACCACCTCGTGGTCAAGGGCGAGAACGGTGAGCCCGACCTCATCTACATCGACCTGCACCTGGTGCATGAGGTGACGAGCCCCCAGGCGTTCGACGGCCTGCGATCAGAAGACCGGCCGCTGCGTCGCCTCGACCTGACGATCGCCACCGAAGACCACAACACGCCGACCTGGGACATCGACAAGCCCATCGCCGACCTCACCAGCCGCACTCAGATCGAGACGTTGCGGCGCAACGCCGCCGAGTTCGGCGTGCGTCTGCACTCGCTCGGCGATGCCGAGCAGGGCATCGTCCACGTCGTGGGACCGCAGCTGGGCCTGACCATGCCGGGAATCACGGTGGTCTGCGGAGATTCGCACACCTCCACCCATGGAGCATTCGGGGCGATGGCGTTCGGCATCGGCACGAGCGAGGTCGAGCACGTCATGGCGACGCAGACGCTGCCTCTGAAGCCCTTCAAGACCATGGCGATCAACGTCGAGGGGACGCTGCGCCCCGGTGTCACCGCGAAGGACATCATCCTCGCGGTGATCGCGAAGATCACCACCGGCGGCGGTCAGGGATACGTCCTGGAATTCCGAGGCAGCGCGATCCGCGCGCTGTCGATGGAGGGCCGCATGACGATCTGCAACATGTCGATCGAGGCCGGTGCCCGGGCGGGCATGGTCGCCCCCGACGATACGACCTTCGAGTACCTGAAGGGCCGGCCCCATGCTCCGAAGGGGCAGGACTGGGACGACGCCGTCGCCTATTGGCGCACGCTCCCCACCGACGAGGGGGCGACGTTCGATGCCGAGGTGTTCATCGATGCCGACGAGCTCGAGCCGTTCGTGACCTGGGGCACGAACCCCGGTCAGGGCAGCTCGCTGTCGGCTGCTGTGCCGAACCCCGCCGATATCCTCGATGCCAACGAGCGAGCGGCCGCGGAGCGGGCACCCGAGTACATGGCTCTGACACCGGGAACCCCCCTCAAGGAGGTTCCGGTGGATGCCGTGTTCATGGGCTCGTGCACCAACAGCCGCATCGAAGACCTGCGTGCCTTCGCCTCGATCATCAAGGGCAAGAAGAAGGCGGACGGCGTCCGCGGGATGGTCGTTCCCGGGTCGGCGCGCGTGAGGCTCGAAGCGGAGGCCGAGGGACTCGACCAGGTCATCAAGGACTTCGGCGCCGAGTGGCGCTTCGCCGGCTGTTCGATGTGTCTCGGCATGAATCCCGACCAGCTGGCTCCGGGTGAACGCTGTGCCTCGACGTCCAATCGCAACTTCGAGGGGCGGCAGGGCAAGGGCGGTCGCACCCACCTGGTCTCGCCGCTCGTCGCCGCAGCCACTGCCATCCGCGGAACGCTGTCGAGTCCCAGCGACCTGAACGAGATGGTGGAGGTCTGACTATGGAGAAGTTCATCACCCACACGGGCATCGCCGCTCCGCTCAAGCGCTCCAACGTCGACACCGATCAGATCATCCCGGCGGTGTTCCTCAAACGCGTCACCAAGACCGGCTTCGAGGATGCGCTCTTCCACGGATGGCGACAGGATCCGGACTTCGTCCTCAACCAGCCGGCATTCCAGGGGGCATCCGTCCTCGTCGCCGGGCCCGACTTCGGCACCGGATCGAGCCGCGAGCATGCCGTCTGGGCGCTGCGCGACTTCGGCTTCTCGGTCGTGCTCAGCCCGCGTTTCGCTGAC
>NZ_JAGGPD010000412.1 GCF_018613995.1 Microbacterium sp. ISL-103
CGCGACGCGCACCAGCTCAGGCTTGCGGCGTCGCCCGAACAGCGCGCGGTGCATTCCCACCGGCGCGAGGGCGAGGATGGTCGCGAGGGCCGCCAATGCGACCAACCCGACGTACACGTCCCGCTGGAACTCGTCCATGTCCTCGAAGCGGGGAGTGAAGGCCACCGCGAGCAGGAATCCGGTGAGGATCTGCGGGCCGGTCAGCATCAAACGCAGCTCCTGCAGCAGCTCTTCCCAGTTGCGATCTGCACGCTCATTGGGGGTCTCATCGCGTCCGTCGGCTCGATCGTCGAGTTCGACGGAAGGAACCGGGTGATCGTCGGAGTGCATGCGATCAGTCTCGCGGGAGTGGTTGGATGTTGTCCAGGCTCTTGCACGCCGACCGAGAAGGAGGACACCATGACGATCCAGCCGATTCGCGACTGGTGGTCAGAGCTCTAGCTCGAAGCCCGCGTGGAAGTGCTCGGAGACACGGCGCCTCACCCCGGCGAGCAGGCCCGTGAAGAGATCCCGACGACCACGGCCGCCGTCGTCGGCAAGGCCGAGACTCTGTCGGACGACGACCTGGACTACGCGCGCGCCGAGGCGCGCTCAGAGGTCGATGCCCAAGACTCGGAGTGATCCGGGGTTCAGGTGCGGCTGGGCGGCTGCTCCTCGCGAAGACGCGGGACGGTGCGGCGCTCAGGACGAAGCCCGGCCTTGTCTGCGTAGAACTCGCGGATCCGATCCATGTCGGCGGAGACATCGCCGGTGAGATCGAGTGTCGGGCCGAGTCCGGTCGTCATGGTCGTGCGGTCGACGAATCCGAGCGTGACCGGCATCCCGGTCTCCCGTGCGATCCGGTAGAAACCGGATTTCCAGTACTCGTTGCCCCCGCGGGTGCCGTCGGGGGTGATCACGAGACCGAACACGCCGCCGGAGTGCACCTGCGCGACGACGTCGTTCACCACCCGCGCGGGGTCGGCGCGATCGACCGGGATGCCCCCGAGCGCCCGCATGATCGGCCCGCGCCAGCCGCGGAAGAGACTGCTCTTGCCGAGCCAGTGCACCTCGATGCGCAACCTCCAGGCGATCGCCAGCATGAGCACGAAGTCCCAGTTCGAGGTGTGCGGTGCGCCGATCAGGATCGTCGGTCGCGTCGGGGTCGCCTCAGCGGTGAGGGTCCAGCGGCTGAACGTCCAGAAGATGCGGGCGAGGAGTCGTGTGAGCACTCGTCAACCGTAGGGGAGACCGGCTGTCTGTGTGCTGTCGGTGGCGCGTTTCGATTCGACGCCACCCCGCTGCAGCAGGCGTACGATCGGATGATGGCCAAGACACAGGACACCACCGAGCAGGACGCACCGACCGTGCTCCAGCCGTTGCCTGGCGCTGCGAACCTGCTCGACGACGATGCGGCAGGCTATTGCAGCGGCGGCGTCTGCCACTTCCCCGCGCCCAAGACGCAGTAGCGATCAGACCCCGCCGCTGCGGCGTCGATCAGTGCCCGCCGTGCACGGCACCCGCATCGTCTGCGGGCTTGCGGACGAAGGCGCTCAGGGCGACAGCGGCGAGCGAGATGATCGCGGCGATCAGGAACGCCATCCGCGCTCCCGGCGCACCGGCCACCGCAGTGGGCAACCCCTCGGCCTCGCCGGCGTGCAGGATCGCGGAGTACGTCACTGTGAGTACGGCGACTCCGGCTGCGCCGCCGACCTGCTGCAGCGTGTTCAGCACAGCGGAGCCGTGCGAGTACAGCGAGCGGTGCAGCGATCCGAGTGACGCGGAGAACAGCGGAGTGAACGACATCGCGAGACCGACCGACATCACGGCCTGGACGATGATCAGCACCCACCACACGGTGTGCTCGCCCACGGTCGAGTAGTAGAACAGAGCGGCCGACACGAGGATCGTGCCGGGGATCAGCAGCGGACGCGTTCCGCGAGCGTCATAGACGCGACCCATGATCGGACCCAGCAGGCCCATCAGCACCGAACCGGGCAGCAGGATCAGCCCGGATTCGAGGGCGTTGAGGCCGGCGACCGTCTGCAGGTACTGCGGGAGCAGGGTCAGGGTGCCGAACATCGACAGGGCGAGGATCGTCATGATGATCACGGAGAACGTGAAGTTCGCCGAACGGAACACCCGCAGGTCGAGCAGAGCATCGTCGACCCGCTGCAGCACGATCTGACGCCAGACGAACAGGGAGAGCGCAATCGCGCCGACGACCAGCGAGATCACTCCGGCCGTCTCGCCGGAGCCGCCCTCGCCACCGAACTGGCTGAGGCCGAAC
>NZ_JAGGPD010000413.1:0-3460 GCF_018613995.1 Microbacterium sp. ISL-103
CATGGTAATCAGGGCCATCGGGACCGAGCATGGAAGAAGGGTGACCCGTCAGAACTGCCCGACGGCTAGGAGCACGGCACAACCCGTGCCGACCCTCGCTGCCGTCCTGCATGCGACGCGTGCCGAGCTGCGAACAGCACGGCGGCCGCAGCGCGCCGTGCCGTTCGGCTGGCGGAGGGTATGCCGGACGAGGCGCACGGGTCACCGAGCGGCTACACGTTCTGGGGTTGTCGGTGCAAGCGCTGCAAGTCAGTCGCCCGAACATCATCGAAGCTCCGGGCCCGCAAGCCGCGGGTGAAGCCGGACCTCGCCTTCATGCCCGACGCGGATCATGGCACGCGCCGTGGCCACAATCACTGGGGCTGCCTCTGCTCGCCCTGCCGCGCCGCCGGGGCCGTGATGCGCGCTGATGCGCGGGCCAAGAAACGAGCCGAGCACGACGGCCCTGTCAACGTCCGCCGCTACAGCTACCGGATCTACCCGGAGCCCGAGGCCGCCGACGACCTCCGGCGCGTCTTCGGATCG
This sequence comes from Microbacterium sp. ISL-103, assembly GCF_018613995.1. GTDB lineage: Bacteria > Actinomycetota > Actinomycetes > Actinomycetales > Microbacteriaceae > Microbacterium. The sequence continues at coordinate 526 of NZ_JAGGPD010000413.1, forward strand.
TGCCGCTTCGTCTATAACTCGTACATCGCCCTAGCCCGCGACCGGTTCGCGGCCGGGGCCAAGCACCCGTCCGCCTACGACGCCGCGAAGACGCTGGTCACCGAAGCCCGAAAAGATCCAGGCACCGAATGGCTCGCAGAGGTGTCACACGCGGCGCTGTCCGCCGCCGTGCACGACGCCGCCGACGCCTACCAGCGATTCTTCGACTCCGCGGCCGGCAAGATCAAGGGGCGCCGGGTCGGTCGCCCCCACTTCAAGTCGCGCCGCACCGCTCGCAAGTCCGCACGGTTCGCCGAGGACTCGTTCACCATTCGTGGTGGCTGGAAGAACACGCGGCGCGGCGGAGGCGGGCTTCACCTCGCCAACATCGACCAGGACATTCACGTCAACTGGCACCGCCCTCTCCCCGGGTACCAGAGCGCCGCCACCGTCCGGGAGGACCCCGACGGCAAGTTCTGGGTGTCATTCATCGTGCGCGTTCCAGTCGAAGCCCCGAAGCAGCCGACCCGTGGGCCCCGAACGGCCGGCATCGACGTCGGACTGACCGACTACGCCTCGATTTCCTACTCCGACGGCACCCGCGAGAAGATCGCGAACCCCCGTCACTACCGCCAGGCCGAAGAACGTCTCGGCCGCGCGGACAAGAACCTCTCTCGGAAGACCCCCGGGAGCAACAACTACGCGAAGGCGAAGCGAGCGCGAGCCCGCGCACATCGTCGCGTAGCGAACCTTCGTGAGAACCATGCCCGTCAGCTCGCTTCGAAACTCAGCCGTGAGAACCAAACGGTCGTTGTCGAGACGCTGAACATTGCCGGCATGGCGCACACGAATATGGCCAAGAGCATCAACGATGCCGGCTGGGGCCAGTTCCTTCGATTCCTCGAGGAGGCATGCACCCGCAAGGGAGTCGACCTCGTCAAGGCGCCAAGGTTCTATGCCTCGACACAGGTCTGCTCGATCTGCGGAGAGAGCGGCGGTAAGAGGCCGCTGAACGTCCGTACCTGGCAGTGCCCCTGTGGCGTCACCCTGGATCGCGACTACAACGCCGCGACCAACCTCCTTGCCGCGGGGCCCGGGTTTACGCCTGTGGACGGGACGTTAGACTCCAGCTTGCTGGAGCCGTTCCGGATGAAGCAGGAAGCCACCGATCCGAGGCTGTTCCTCGCAGACGGAAGCGTGCCGCTCGCCGGCGCGCGCAGGCAAGTTCAGATCCCCGGAAACACAAGGGTTTTCGGGGGGTCGTGGAAAATCCGAGTGCTTAGCGTGGAAAGCGCTGAGAACCTCTTTCCGCGAGCCCTACTCCCGACTGGGATCCGGGAAAAGCTGAACCACCCTCCTGGGAGGCACTGACAGGGCATCCCACTGCGGGGAGCATCGGCATACGGTGGATGAACGTGTCCATGACGGAGGGAAGACAATGACTACCATCGCAATCATCGGCGCCGGCCCAGGACTGGGAAACGCCACTGCTCGGCGGTTCGCTGCAGAGGGCTTCAACGTCGCGCTGATCTCCCGCACCCAAGAGAACGTCGATGCCCTCGCCAGCGCCGTCGCGGGTGATTTCCCGGACATCGCCGCCCGAGGATTCGCTGCGGACGTCGGCGACCGCAAGGCGCTCACCGATGCGCTCACCGCGGCTGCTGCGGAGCTCGGCGAGATCAGCGTTCTACAGTACAGCCCGATTCCCCGGCCCGAGTTCCTGCAGTCAGTGACGGAGACGAGCGTTGATGACCTCGCCACAGCGACCGCGTTCTCTGTCCTCGGTCTCGGCGCTGCACTCGAAACAGTCCTCCCGAGGATGAGGGCAACAGGAGCGGGAACCATCCTTCTCGTGAACGGTTCCAGTGCTGCCACTCCGAACAGAAAGGTCGCGGGAACGTCGGTGGCGTTCGCGGGGGAGTCAGCGTATGGCCAGATGCTCCACGACGCTCTGGCCGATGAGGGCGTGCATGTCGGCCAGCTCATCATCCCCGGCGCCATCGGTGGTGGTGACCCTCTCTATGAGCCGAAGGCTCTCGCGGACCGACTGTGGACCATTCACGTAGAGCCAGGGGACTTCCGAACCACGGTCAGCGCCGACGCCTAACATCTTCGACAACACGAGGGCCCCGCGCCACCGGGTGGCGCGGGGCCCTTGTGTGCAGGGGGCCAGTGCGTGAACGTTCCACGAACGTCGAACGGCCCTGCATCGAGGATCTGCCCTCGGGTTCGAGGCGCAGTATCACGGTCGCACCTTCGCGCACGACCCTTTGCGCCTGCGGCTCGCCATCGTCCAGGTCGCAGCGCTGCCCACCGTACTGAACGTCCGCGTCCGTCCAGGTGAGGCCTCCACCCGGTCTAGGGTGCAGAACGATCTGCTTGCACGCGCAGGGGCTGCTCGACGAGAGCTTCGACATGATGGCCCCACTGAAAGAAAACCTGGAGTCGCTCGGGCTCGCGGTACGCAGCTGAGGGGTCAGTTCGAGAAAGCGAGGACGATGCGGCCGCGCACTCGACTTTCATCGAACCGGCGGTGAGCTGCAGCCGCCTGCTCCGCAGGGAAGACCGCGTCGACTTCCGCCGGTAGGGTCGCCGTCGGCGACGAGGTCGCGCAGGTGCGCGATGGTGGCGGTGCGCTGCACGTGGTCCCGAACGTTCACAGTTTCGACGCGAATGCCCGGGCGTGGGGGAACGAGTCCGCGGAGCCACAAGTAGGCGCCGCCTGCACGAAGGAGCGGAAGAAACTGGTCGGGTGACATGGTCGTATCCAGTACGGCGTCAACGTGCTCCGGTCCGACATTGTCAGCCACGTTGTCGTCTCGCGCGATGACGGTGTCGGCACCAAGAGCCAACAGCGCCAAGGAGTCTTTGGCATCTGCGACGGCGACCACGTTGAGGTCGTCGCGACGCGCCAAGGCGACGGCGTGACGACCGACGACGCCCGCAGCGCCGGCGA
>NZ_JAGGPD010000413.1:3484-12552 GCF_018613995.1 Microbacterium sp. ISL-103
CGAGGGCGGCGCGCGCGGGTAGCGCGGACATCAGAAACGTTGCTGCCCGTTCGATGCTGACGTTGTTGGGTGCCGCGACTACAGATGCAGCAGGCACCGAAACGTATTCGCTGTACCCGCCGTGCGCGCCCTGGTTGTCGACGATGGCGACCACGGATTGTCCGACCCGTAGCCCCGATGTCTGCGCTGCCTCCGTGCCCAGAGCGTGGACGACCCCGGAGATGTCCATCCCCGGAATGTACGGCGGTTCGAGGTCCGAGTACCACGCGGCGAGGTGACCCTCGCGGAGCATCACGTCAGCGGGGTTGATGGCGGCAGCGTGGACCTTGATGCGTACTTCATTGTCGTGAACCGGAGGTAGGGGGAGGTCGAATGTGTTCAGCGCGTCAGGTCCACCGTACGTGGCAACGCCGATTGCCTTCACCGCAGCCCGTCCTGCGGGGCACGCTCGACCGACGGCGCACCGTCAGTCGCATCTCGTTCCGGGGAGAACCAGGAGGCGAGCATCTCGAACTTCTCAGCCGTTGCGGTGCCCGGAGGGGCGCTGTATGTGACGATCTGCAGACCATCCTGACCCGGCATCTCGAACACATCGAAGGCTGCTTCCACCACGCCAACATCGGGGTGTTGGAACGACTTCACCCCACTGCGATGCTCGTGGACGTCCTGCCGGACCCAGTCGTTGCGGAACCGCGGGCTCCGTGTGGAGAGCTCCCCGATGAGCGCTGTGAGATCCGCGTTGAGTGGGTTTCGACCGGCTTCCAACCGGATCGTCGCTGCGACCGTGCGACGGGCGAGCGCCCAGTCGCGGTAGAACGTCTGAGCCCGCGGGTCGAGGAAGACGAAGCGAGCGATGTTGGGTCGGTCGCTGGAGTCGAAGATCGGGGCGTAGAGCGCTCGTCCTATCAGGTTCGCAGCGACGAGGTCCTGGTTAGCGTTGTGAACGATGGCGGGTGTTGCCATGTTGTCGAGTACTCGTTGCACAGAAACTCGTACACCGTTCGGTGCCGGAGCCGGCCGTTTCTTGCCGAGCTTCGGGGCGGTGCGTGCGAGGTCGAAGAGATACTCGCGTTCGACGTCATTCAGATGCAACGCCGAAGCGACCGCCCCCACCACGCTTTCTGATGCCCCGTGAATGTTGCCGCGTTCGAGTCTGGTGTAGTACTCCAAGCTGACGCCGGCAAGCACTGCGACCTCTTCGCGGCGGAGGCCGGGTACACGCCGTTCGCCGAAACTCTCCAAGCCCGCCTGCTCCGGGGTCACCTTTGCACGGCGTGACATCAGGAAGTCTTTGACTTCGTCCTTGTTGTCCGTCATCTGTCGCTCATCCTTTGGTCCGGGACCCTGCGCGTCTCCGCGTGTACTGTGCGCCGACGGTCCGTATCCGGGTCGGCAGTACGCCTGTTCGCATCGTATTTCTGTTCCCGGAGCACCTGGGAGGTATGGACAGTGCCCCCCGGCTCATCACCGAGCGTGATGGGTGCTCCGGAGAAGCGCCGACGCGCGGCATATCGAGTGCGCGCAACTCAGGGGGTCCTGAGCGTGCCTCCCACGCCCGACGCACGCCTGCATACGTTGAGGACGCCGGGGTACCCGCACCGGGGGCTCGCACTCACTCGAGCACCCGCGTGGCCTGCCCGACCAGACCCGACACCAAGTCGGGCCGACGAAAGGAAGCACACATGACCTCACTACGCGGACGGCACCTCGCCGCTCCCGTCCTTGCCGTTGCGCTCCTCACCGGATGCACCTCGGCTCCGGAAGCGGCCCCGGAGCCCGTGGAAACGACTGCTTCGGCGGGAGGAGGGGACACCGGGACGGTGCAGACCCTCGCTTCCGGGCTGGAGTCGCCGTGGTCAATCGCTTTCATTGACAACAGCGCCCTCGTCAGCGAACGCAACACTGGGCGCATCGTCGAACTCACCGACGACGGCACCACGAGGGAAGTCGGCGTAGTGGAGGGATCCGCGCACCGAGGTGAGGGAGGGCTGCTGGGCCTCGCTGTTCGAGACACCGACCTGTATGTGTTCACGACGACGGACACCGACAACCGCATCATCCGCTATCCCCTGAATGGCGATGCCGGGTCCTACACGCTGGGCAACGCGGACATCATTCTCGACGGTCTTCCGGCGTCGAGTTACCACGACGGCGGCCGTATCGCGTTCGGGCCCGATGGCATGCTGTACGCGACCGTCGGCGACACTGGCAGTAGGACCGCCGCGCAGGACATCGATGACCTGGGAGGGAAGATCCTCCGCCTGACTCCTGACGGCGAGGTCCCCGCGGACAACCCCTTCCCTGATTCCTTCGTGTACAGCTACGGGCACCGTAACCCGCAAGGCCTCGACTGGGCCGAAGACGGCACCCTGTACGCCTCGGAGTTCGGTCAGGACACGTGGGATGAGCTGAATGTGATTCAGCCGGGCGGGAACTATGGGTGGCCCGAGGTGGAAGGCATCGTGGGTCAGGCAGAGTATGTCGATCCCGTCCAGCAGTGGGACCCGGCTAACGCCAGCCCGAGCGGAATGAGCATCGTCGACGGGACAATCTACATCGCCAACCTGCGCGGCGCGCGACTGTGGACCGTCCCGCTGAGCGACGTCACCACATCTACTGACCAACTGGTCGGCGAGTACGGTCGGCTGCGTGATGTCGTGGAAGCCCCTGATGGCTCGCTGTGGGTTCTTACGAGCAACACCGATGGGCGAGGCGAGCCGAGCTCCGACGACGACCGCGTGCTGCGAGTGGTCCGCTAAAGACTCTCTGAGGTGGCCTAAGAGTGCCTCCCACCTCGACAGTTCCCGTCTTTACGCTGGAAAGATGACGTGCGGCGGGTGGTGTATTGCCGCCCGCCGCACGTGGCCACTGTCAAGCAATTGGAGGATCATGCGTTCCGTTTCTCTCGGATCAACAACTACCCAGGTGTCCAACGTCATCGCCGGGATGATGCGCATCGCCGGCAGCGATGACCAGCAGATCCGGGACCTGTACACCACTGCCCGCGAGGCGAGCATCGACGTTTTCGACCACGCCGACCTGTACGGCTTCAACCACCCTGGCGGCGGTCCGCACCTGTGCGAGCGACGTTTCGGCGACGCGCTTCAGCTCACCTCATCAGAGCGAGAACAGATCACGCTGCAGACGAAGACCGGCATCATCGCAGACCCGTGGGGCTACGACCAGTCGTATGAGCACATTGTGAGCTCGGCGGAGGAGTCGCTGCGCGCACTACGCACCGACTACCTGGATCTGCTCTTGCTGCACCGCCCCGACGCGCTTGTCGAACCGGACGAAGTCGCGCGGGCGTTTGATCACCTCGAGTCGACGGGCAAGGTGCGTGCGTTCGGTGTGTCCAACCACACGCCGCGTCAGATCGACCTGCTCAAGACCGCGGTCACCCAGCCGATTGTCGCCAATCAGGTGCAGTTGTCCGTCACCCATTCCACGCTGGTCGCCCAGGGCCTGTCCTCCAACATGGTCGGCTTCGATGACTCCATCAGCCGAGACGGGGGAGGGCTTGTCGACTACGCCCGTGTGAATAACATCACCTTGCAGGCCTGGTCCCCGTTCCAGAAAGGTTTCCAGGACGGAGTATTCCTCGATTCGCCCGAATACCCGGAGCTGAACGCGGAGCTCGAGCGCCTCGCGGCGAAGTACTCCGTCACCCCGACGGGGATCGCCACCGCATGGATCACCCGGCACCCGGCCGGCATCCAGGTCGTACTCGGCACCACCACCCCGCAGCGGGTGACTGACGCGGCAGCCGGTGCGGACATTCCGCTCACCCGCGGCGAGTGGTATGCGCTCATCCAGGCTGCTGGCCACAACGTGCCCTGACCGGCACACCACGAAGAAACGACAGAAGGAGTATTACGCCATGACGTTGAACGAGACGTACGCGTTGGCGAACGGGATCCAGATCCCGAAACTTGGGCTCGGAACGTGGCTCATCGACGATGACAAGGTCGCGGACGTCGTCCGCAACGCCATCGACATCGGCTACCGCAACATCGACACCGCACAGGCATACGGCAACGAACGCGGCGTCGGTGAAGGCGTCCGCGCCAGCGGCCCGCTCCGTGAAGACTTGTTCGTCTCCACGAAGCTCGCCGCGGAGATCAAGGACTACGACGCTGCGGTGGCGGCCATCGACGAATCGCTGGCGAAGCTGGATATCGGGTACATCGACCTCATGCTCATCCACAGCCCGGAGCCGTGGGAGGACTACCGAGGCGGCAGCTACGACGAAGGGAACCGTCAGGCGTGGCGCGCGCTGGAAGATGCGCACAAGGCCGGAAAGATCCGCACCATTGGTGTGTCAAACTTCCAGCCGTCCGACATCGAGAACATCTTGCAGGTCGCCACGGTCGCACCGACCGTGAACCAGATTTTGGTCCACGTCGGAAACACTCCGACAGACATCATCGACTACTGCGAAGCACACGACATCCTCATCGAGGCGTACTCTCCGATTGCGCACGGTGAGGTGCTGGCCAGCACCGAGATCGCTGAGATCGCCGGTCGATATGAGGTATCGGTGCCTCAGCTGTGCATTCGATACACGATTCAGCTCGGAGCCGTCTCCCTGCCGAAGACGTCCAACCTTGAGCATCTCAGATCGAACGCGGACGTTGATTTCGTCATCTCCGACGCCGACATGCAGGTCCTATCGAACCTGGTTCTCCGGGACTATGGAGATTCCGCCGCGTTCCCTGTGTACAGCGGAAAGTAAGTAGTTCGAAGTTCCCCGGTCATGTTCGTGGCCGGGGATCTTTGCACGTGTGCTGCTGCTCCGAGCACGGAAACGCCGGCCGCCCCTCACCCGGGGCGGCCGGCGTTTCGTTGTGTTCAGACCGCGACGGGAGCTGTCCGACGCTCCACGAATGCGAGGATGCCCAGCGGGACGAAGATCAGCACGCCGAACACGACACCGACGACGGCAGGGGCCGATGCCCCGAGAGTTCCGAGCAGGAGCGAGCTGGTGAGGCCCGTCCCAATAGCGGTGCCAAGGTTAAAGATCGACGCGGGCATCGCGGCCGCCAGGGCGTCCGACTCGCCACCGAAACGCACAGCCAGCGAGACCATGATCGGATTTGCGGAGAGTCCCACAAGGCCCAGGAGCGCGAACAGGGCCAGCAGCAGCGCGGGCTGCGACGAGAAGGCCCAGATCCCTGCGCACGCGATGACTGTTACTCCGGCGGTGACGAACGAGGTCGCATACGGGTGCGTGTCTCCGAGACGGCCGCCGACGATGTTGCCGACAAGAGCGCCGACTCCGAACGCCATCAGCGCGTAAGGGATCACGGATCCGGATAGGCCAGCGCTGTCCGTGATGAGAGGAGCGATGTAGCTGTAGACGGAGAGCACGCCCGCATTGATGACCGCGCAGGTGATGAGCACCAGCCAGAGCCGGCCGTTGCGGAGCACTCGAAGTTCGCCGAGGACTGTGGGTCGCTTCTCAGGTGGCGGGTTGTAGGGCACGAGCCGTGCGACACCAACCGCGGCGAGAGCCGCGAGAACGGCGAGAGCCCAGAATGTTCCTCGCCATCCGATGAGTTGGCCGCTGATGGAACCGAGCGGGACACCGAGGACGTTTGCGAGCATGCCACCGCCGAGCACGAGCCCGAGTGCGCGAGAGCTCGCTTCCGGACCTGCCGCACGGGCCGCCGCGGCGGATCCGACGGCCCAGAACGCGCCTGTAGCGACGGCGGTGACGAAGCGCGCGGCGAGCATCAGTTCGAAGCCCGTCGTGAGCGCGACTGCAACGTGTCCGAGGGCGAACACAGCCAGCGAGGCAGACAGGGTGATGCGGCGAGGAAGCCGCAGGGTGGCGAGGGCCATGGCGGGCGCGCCGACAATCATGCCGACCGCGAAGATCGTGATGGACAGGCCGGCGTGAGCGACCGTGGTGTTGAAGTCGCTGGCCATCTCGGGGAGGAGACCGGCGACGACAAACTCGGTCGTTCCCATGAGGAACGTGCCGACGGCGAGAACGTATATGACGAGAGGGAGGCGAGTCTTCTGAGACGTGGTGGTGGCGTCGGGCGCAGTCATAGAGATATTCCTGAGTGAGGCGAGGAGTCGGTAGGCCCGCGCGAAGGCGCGGCAGCGGGCATGCGTACATCAAGTCAACAAGCCGCATGCACCGGGCTGGGAGGCACGGACAGTGCCTCCTAGTGTTACTCGGCGGTCGCGAGGCGGAGCAGATGGTCGGCGGACGACGTTGTGCGAGCGGGCGAGATGACAGCTCGCATGGGGACCGCGCGAACCTCCGGGGTGAGGCGTTTGAAGGTCATTCCGGTCTGCTGGCTGCGCCTGGCGAGTCCCGGGATCACAGCGACCCCCAAGCCCGCGGCGACCAGCGCGATGAGGTTGTAGCCTTCGATTGCTTCCGCGCGAATCCGGGGACTGAAGCCGTTCGCGATACACGCGGCGACCACGGAATCGAACTCGATGACGGCTCTGGAACGGTCGGTGGTGATGAGGTACTCCTCTGCGATCTGCGACCACTCCACTGCCTCCTGAGAGGACAGCGGATGGGAGTCCGGGAGAGCGACGTAGTACGAGTCGGCCGCGAGTTCCATCCCCTCGAACTCAGGGTCCGGGTGCAGCGTACGGAAGAAGCCAAGGTCGAGGTCGCCGGAGCGCAACATCGGGATCTGCTCCTCAATGTTGAGCTCATGCACCCGAATCGACACGTCGGGCAGCTCGGCTTTCGCTCGAGCGAGAAGCTGAGGGACCACGCCGATGATGGCTGAGGGCACGAACCCGACTTCGAGCGTTTCCATGTGGCCAGCTGCCGCTTCGGTCGCGATGCCCGCAAGCCGACTGTACCTGCCGAGTATCCCACGCGCCTCATGGAGGACGGCGATGCCCGCCGGTGTCAGATCGATTCGCCGCGGCAAGCGTACGAACAGCTTCTCGCCCAGTTCTGACTCCAAGCGTTGGATCTGCTGGGTCAGTGGCGGTTGGGACACATGGAGTCGACGCGCGGCGCGTGTGAAACTCAGCTCCTCCGCAACGGCGACGAAGTACTCCAGTCGAGTGAGACTCATCGAACCCTCCGCCGGTCGCTCTCATGCTCTCGACAGGATCCCGTCGATGGCTTCTTCCAAGATAGCGGCGGCGGTGACGAGCTGCCCTCGGGCCTCCTCCAGCGCCCATTCATGCGTGTCCAGACGGCGACGCTGTTCGTCTCGGATTTCTTCCTGCGCGCTGGGCGCCGCGCCGCCGTAGACGGTTCGTTGCGCGACGGACTCCGCCGGCTCCAAAGCAGTCCGGATGTCATCCTCCGAGAGTGAGAGTCGGCGACCCAGGTACGCCTCGGCTGCTTCATCCAACAGTTCGCTCGTGACCTCGTCCGGGGAGATCTGGCGCTCTTCGGTCAACCGCACCGTGATGCCCACGATCTGATGTGCGGCCCGCCAGCTCAGCCCACCACGTCGCACAACCAGGCTGGTCAGGTCGCTCGCGTTCGCCCATCCGGCGATTGACGCCTCACGCATGCGGGCGATGTTCGGCGTGAGTTCTTCCAGCAGGCGGGTGAGGTCGCGGGTGACTCCGGGGAGCGCGTCGAACAGCTCCCACAGCAGTGTTTCGGGTTCGTTGCGTTCCAACATCGGCTGGCCCGTCGCGCCACGCTCAGCGAGGAATCCGCTGGTGAGCATCGCCAGAGCCTTCGTCGCTTGCGCCTTCATGAACTGCGGCAACATCGGGTTGCGTTTCTGCGGCATCACGCTCGACGTGTCGCAGAAGCGGTCGGGCACGTCCACGAACTTCGTGTCGCTCGCCAACCACTGCTCAAGATCGTCACCGAGGCGCGCGAGGTCGTTCCAGATCGCGGCGAGGGTGCTCTGAGATTCGAGATTGATGTCATGACTGAGCACCGCATCGAACGTGTTTGCCAACGGGCGGTCAAAGCCGAGAAGCGCGGCCGTGCGGTGGCGGTCCAGCGGGAGGTCGCTCCCCGTGAGAATGCCTGCGCCGGCCGGTGACTCGTTGACCCGGGCGTGAAGTGACGCGAGGCGGTCAGTATGGCGGGTGAGCACCTCGACCCACATTCCGAACCAGTGCCCGAACGACGTCGGTTGGGCGTACTGCAGGAAAGTCTGTGCAGGGAACACGACATCGACATGGCGTTCCGACAGGCCGATGAGAGCAGCGCGGAACGTGTTGAGCGCGTGCCATGCAACCAGGATGCGGTCACGGAGTGCGAACCGGCGGGCCACTTCACCCAGGTCGCCGGAGCTGCGACCGAGGTTGATCCATCCGCCGATGTCTTCACCGAGCTCCCGGATGACGAAGTACTCGAGCGAATGCTCACCGCCCTGAGCATCAAGACGTACGGCTTCCATGCCCTGTTTTTCCATAGACCTCACGAGTCGGAGGATCTCGGAGCCGGCGTGTGCAGGGATCAGGCCTTCCTCGGTGAGCATGACAATGTGGGCCTTGTCGAAAGCATGCACGCCGGGCAGAGTTGCCGAGAACTTCTCGGTGCGGTGGTACTCCAGATCCTCGAGAAGGTCTTCGGTGAACCGGATTCCCGCAGTGCGGAACCCGCGATAGGTGCCAGCTTTCTGCTGCAACATGGAGGTGACCTTTCGTCGTCGAACAGGATTCGGTCTGAGTGTGTCATCGGCTCGTGGTCAGCGGCCAGCGGATGAGATGTCGTTTCCGCTATGGGATGTATCGCGAGGTCGTATTGGACGGGCGGCTGCGGGGCCGGGTTCACTCAACGCAGTGGTTTCCGCCACATCCAACTGATTTCTCGAAAGAGTTCCGAAATGACAACGACGTCTGTGACATCGACCGTGCCGTTCGACCAAGCGACCGTTGGCCGCTTCCATTGGCGGGTGGCAATAGCCTCAGCCACCGGCTCGTACGCGGACGGCTACATCCTCGGTGTCAGCGGTATTGCGCTGGCAACGGTGCAACAGACGGTGGAGATCGCCCCGGTGTGGGTGGGGCTTCTGGGGTCGGCGACACTGTTCGGTCTGTTCTTCGGCGCACTCATCTGCGGCAGGCTCGTTGACCGGTTCGGTCGACGCCCGTTCTACGGTCCGCTC
>NZ_JAGGPD010000414.1 GCF_018613995.1 Microbacterium sp. ISL-103
CGCGAGACGCGTCAGCGCGGCGGCGACGAAATCGGGATGCGCGGCGTACCACTCGCGGTGCGCGGCTCGGACCTCGGCGTCATCGATCGATGCGCCTTCGACGATCCAGTGCCCGCGCGGCTCGTCCGAGAGCCCCCACGCCTCGATGACCTCGGGCTCCAAGGGGGCCTGCACCGAGTCGAGCAGCGGATGACCGGGGTCGGTCGGCCCCCCGGCGTGCCCGAGCGCCTCGAGCAGGCGGGCGCCCAACGGCATCCACACCGCGTCACCGGGGTGGTTGACGGTGCGCGCGTGATCGGCCGTGACCGCGTCGAACAGGTCGGAGACCGGCACATCGGCGCTCTTCTCGCGCGTGCGCAGCGTGTCGACGGACATCCGCCCCACGGCCCGCACGTCGTCGGGCGTGAGCGCCGGGACGACATCGATGCCGGCAGCTGCGGCGAGCGTGCGGATGTCGTGATAGGCCACGACGGGCGGGTCGCCCTCGACGCCGGGGACGCGGATGGCGGACTGGAAGGGGTGCAGCCCTGCGAAGCGCACCGGCGGCACGGTCAGCATGCGGCCGTCGGCGATCGCGGCGATCTGGCGCGACCCCAGCGGCAGGTCGCGATAGTCATCGCGGATCGGCTGACTCACGACGGTGTCGGCGCTGCGGACGATCTCGTGCAGGCGCTCGGTGTCTGCGGCGGTCATCTCGTGCACCGCCGGCACACGCACGAATCGATGGTCGGGAGAGTCCATCACCATGCGCAATGACTCGGCCTGGCAGTTGCCCAGAACGACTCCGAATCGGTCGGGAAGAGGGGCGAGCCCGTAGAACTCCCCGTAGTGCCGCCGGCGCGCTAGCACTAGGGAGTCGTCCGGCGCAATGGCCGTGTGCTGTTCGGGATCGTGACGCATGCTTCGAACGTACCCCCTCGATTCATCAGTCTTGCGTCCCCCATTGCTCTGCGGTCTCTCCGCCACCGCGATACGCGCACGTCGGGTGCTCACCCGCCAACGGAGACCCACATCCTCATCGAACCTGCCCTCATTCGCGTCGCCTCGATCCCGGCCGCCCACCCCTACGTGCGTGCGATCACCGACACACAGCGGGTGCACGTGCTGCCTGATCCTCCCGTTCCCGGCGCCCCCGCGGACGTCTGGTGGCCCCCGGTCGCGTTGACGGCGGAGTGGATCGGATCGCACTCGGCGGACTTCGATGTGCTGCACGTGCACTTCGGTCTCGAGTCGTTCTCGGCGCAGGAGCTGGCCACTGCGCTGGCGACCGCCCGTCGCCTCGGTCGCGCGGTGGTGTACACCGTGCACGACCTCGACAACCCGCAGCTCGTCGATCAGGCACCGTACCGTGAGCTTCTCGACGTGATCGTGCCTGCAGCCGACCACCTGGTCACGCTCACGGCGTCGGCCGCGGCCGAGATCGAACGCCGGTGGCAACGGAGCAGCCGGGTGCTCGCTCACCCCACTCTGCTCGAGGGCCGGCCGGCCACCGAACCGGCCGACCACGAGACCTTCACGATCGGCATCCACCTGCGAGACCTGCGCCCCAACATCGCCGCCGAGCGTGCGGTGCGCGCTGCCGTGGATGCAGCGGCACTGCTCGTGCAGACGGGTCGTGCCGTCGAGTTCGAGGTGCTGATGGATGAGCGCGTCCGCGACGACGAGACGGCTGCCCGTGTGACGGCTGCAGCAGAAGGACATCCGACGGTGCGCGTGCGGCGCACCGCGCGTCTGAGCGATGAGGCCATCGAGACCTGGATCGCGGGCACCGACCTGTTCGTGCTGCCGTACGACCACGGAACCCACTCGGGCTGGGTCGAGCTCTGCTACGACCTGGGTGTGCGCGTGGCGGGCACTGATGTCGGCCACATCGCGGCGCAGCATCCCGAGGATTTCCTCGTCATCGACCTCGACGATCCGCAGACTCTGGTCGAAGCGGTCGCGTTGGCGTCGGATGCACGCGCCTCCGCGCCCCGCGAGTCGCTGATCGCCGATCGACGGCTCGAGAGGCTGGCCGAACGGCAGGCTGTGCGCGACGCGCACGCCGAGCTGTACGCCGCCGCGTGCGCCGAGGCCACCAAGCCGGTGCGCGCGTGATCGCCCGCGAGCGACTGCGGGTGCTGGTCGTGGCGCCTGAGCGCCATGCCCTTCGCCAGCCACATGCCGGGGGCCTCGAGGCCGTGGTGTGGAACCGGGTGCGCTGGCTGCGCAGCCGCGGCCATGACGTGCAGCTCTGCGCGGCCAGCGGGTCGGACTTCCTCGACCTCGACATCGACCTGCACCTGCCGAGTCCGCACTGGCACCGATCGCGCGATGCGTCTGACACCGACTTCCCCGAGGGGCACCGTCGGCGGATGACCGATGCCTTCGACCGTGTGCGAGAGCGCCTCGACTCGCCCGCGACCCGGGTCGACGTCGTCGATAACCACAGCCTGCACGGCGACCCGATCCTGTGGAGCCGCGACATCGGCGTGCCCGTCGTCACCACTCTGCATACGCCACCGCTGTCTGACATGGTGATCGCCTCGAACGCGCTCACCGGGGCATCACCGCACCGATTCCTGGCCGTCAGCCAGTACACCGCCCGGGCCTGGTCTGCGGAGGGCGTCGAGGCGTTCGTCTTCACCAACGGCGTCGACACCGCGCAGTGGAAGCTCGGATCAGGAGGAGGCGACTGGGCCTGGTTCGGACGGATCGTGCCCGAGAAGGCACCGCACCTCGCGATCGCCGCGGCCCGACATGCCGGGGCCCGTCTGAAGCTCGCCGGTCGCATCGGCGATGCCGAGTACTTCGCCCGCGAGGTGCAGCCGCGCCTCGGCGACGGCATCGAGTACGTGGGGCCCCTGCGCCAACCCGAGCTCTCCGATCTGGTCGGCGCGGCCTCGGTCGCGCTCGTGACTCCCGTGTGGTCAGAGCCCTTCGGTCTCGTGATGGCCGAGGCACTCATGACCGGCACACCCGTCGTCGCCTTCGACTCGGGCGGAACGAGCGAGGTTCTCGCGGGCATCCCGGGCACGGCGATCGTGCCGGCCGCCGATGTCGAAGCTCTCGCACACGCCGCGACCGCTCTGGTCGAGCGCACGCAGGGCGGGCTCGCCCGCCAGCGCGTGCGCGAGGCTGCCGCCGCGCGTCACTCTCTCGACCAGCGGCATCGCGAGATCGAGCGGGTTCTCACCGTGGCCGCCCAGAGCGCCGTGTCGGGTCTCGATCTCGTCGAGGCGGTGGGCGCATGATCGGCTGGTACGTGCATCACCACGGCTGGGGCCATGTGACCCGCATGCTCGCGATCCGTCCGCATCTCGACGACGACGTGACGGTGTTCTCGAGCCTGCCGCAGCCCGAGGGCCTGCCCTCCCGGACGACCTGGGTGCAGCTGCCCTCGGACTCCGATGCGGTCATCGATGCCGACGGATGCCGGTGCGAGGCGCGCGACCTCGGCGACGTCACCGCGCACGGCGCGCTGCACTGGGCGCCCGTTCGGCATCCAGGTCATCAGGCGCGTCTGGCGGCGATCGCCGAATGGGTGGCGGTGCGGCCGGTCTCGGCGTTCGTCGTCGATGTCAGCGTCGAGGTCACGATCTTCACGCGTCTTCTCGGAGTGCCGACGATCGTCTTCGCGCAGCCGGGTGATCGCTCGGATGC
>NZ_JAGGPD010000415.1 GCF_018613995.1 Microbacterium sp. ISL-103
TCCAGCTCCTCGAGCCGATGCAGCCAGCCGTCGTACGTGCGGTCGTCGACGATCGAGGTGTCGCGACCGTAGTACGCGTCTTTCGCCTCGAGGATGCGAGTGGTCAGTTCGTCCGCTTCGACACGGGCGTCTTCCAACGAGATGTTCTCCGGCACCCCGCCAGTCTACGAGCGGCCACCGACATCACGAGCGAGGCGCTAGGCGTCGACAGGCACGGCCGAGACCGTGCGATCGATCGTGAACTGGCCGAGCACTCGCGTACCCACATAGAGGACGGCGGTCTGACCGGGTGCGACGCCGTCGAGAGGCTTCTCCGGCACCACCCGCACTCCGTCGGCCGTCACGAATGCGAGCGCGGGTTCCGGCTCGGAGTGCGCCCTGATCTGCACCTCGCAGGCGAACTCGGAGGCGACGGGTGCGGCACCTGCCCAGCTGTAGCGGTCGCCGGAGATCTCACGCGTCGCGAGCGCCTCCTTCGGGCCGACGACGACCGTGTTCGAGACCGGTCGCACCTCGAGCACGAAACGCGGCTTGCCGTCGGCAGCCGGCACGCCGAGCTTGAGTCCGCGGCGCTGACCGACGGTGAAAGCGTGGGCGCCTTCGTGCGAGCCCACCACCGCACCCGTGCGATCGACGACTTCTCCCGTCGCTGTGCCGACCTTCTCGGCCAGCCAGCCACGGGTGTCACCATCGGGGATGAAGCAGATGTCGTGGCTGTCCGGCTTCTGCGCGACGGTGAGTCCGCGCTCAGCCGCCTCCGCACGGACGACGGCCTTCGACGGCGTCGTTCCGAGGGGGAAATACGTGTGTGCCAGCTGTTCCGCTGTCAGAACTCCGAGCACGTAGGACTGATCCTTGGCGTTGTCGGCGGCGCGATGCAGCTCCAGCCCGGCTTCGGTGGGGATCAGGGTGGCGTAGTGCCCCGTGCAGACGGCATCGAATCCCAGCTCGATCGCACGCTCGAGCAAGGCGGCGAACTTGATCTTCTCGTTGCAGCGCATGCACGGGTTCGGGGTGCGCCCCGCCTGATATTCCGACACGAAGTCGGCGATGACGTCCTCGCGGAATCGCTCCGAGAAGTCCCAGACGT
>NZ_JAGGPD010000416.1 GCF_018613995.1 Microbacterium sp. ISL-103
GACGATATCTTCCGTGACGCGGTGTTCGGCCCCGTTTTGACCGTGACGCCGTTCGATTCCGACGATGAGGCCTTCACTCTCGCGAATGATTCGATCTACGGCTTGGCCGCATCCGCGTGGACGAAGGATCTGGCACGCGCCATGCGGGCCAGCCGCGACCTCGTTGCCGGCGCCGTGTGGGTCAATGACCACATCCCGATTGTCAGCGAGATGCCACACGGGGGTGTGCGGCAGTCCGGTTTCGGAAAAGACATGTCCTCTTACTCCTTTGACGAATACACCGTGGTCAAGCACGTCGCCTTCGACCACACAGGCGCAGCGGCCAAACCATGGCACGAAACCATCTTCCGGAAGGCATCCCATGAGTAACACCCCGGCATACGGACACGAACTGCAGCACGACCCCGCCGTCCTTCACGCAGCGGTCGCAGATGCCGCACCTCGCTCGTTTTGGCTGGACGACTCATCCCGGCCCGAGTCTCGTTCTCGCCTGACAGGGACCATCACCGCTGACCTCGCAGTCGTAGGCGGCGGTTACGCCGGTCTGTGGACGGCGCTCATCGCCAAGGAGCGTCACCCGGACTGGGAGGTTGTCCTCGTGGAGGCCCGCACCGTCGGATGGGCAGCAAGCGGCCGCAACGGTGGCTTTGTCGAGGCGAGCCTCACACACGGCCCGGAGAACGGAGAGCTGCACTTCGCGAAGGAGATGGCGATCCTGGACCGCTTGGCAGAGGAGAACTTCAACGCCCTGTCCGACACGATCCACCGCTACAACATCGATGCAGAGTTCGAACTCGAACCCACCCTCACCGTCGCTACCGAGCCGCACCAGGTCGCCGACATGAAGGACACCGGGGAGGACATCCTGGAAGGGGATTCACTCGCCGCGTATGGTCGCTCTCCTTTGTTCCGCGCCGGCCGCCTGGACTACCACGGCAACGCGTTCGTGCATCCCGCGAAACTTGCATGGGGGTTGGCGGAGACCGCCGAGACCCTCGGGGTGAAGATTTTCGAGCACACTCGCGCCCGGAAGTTCCGCAAGGCAGGTGACCTCACGGTCGTCCGGACGCGCCGAGGTCAGGTGAGGGCACGTCGAGTCGCGCTCGCGACGAACGGATTCCCGTCGCTGCTTAAGCGCCTTCGCCTCTTCACGGTGCCGATTTACGACTACGTCCTGATGACTGAGCCGCTCAGCGAGGCCCAGCTAGACGCCATCGGATGGACCGGACGACATGGCATCACCGACTCCGGCCGCGAGTTCCACTATTACCGGAAGACCGCCGACAACCGCATCCTGTTCGGCGGGTACGACGCCGTGTACCACCGGGGCCGCAAGATCCGGGATTCTCAAGACCAGCGACCTGAAACCTTCGAACGGCTCGCCGACCATTTCTTTAGTACCTTCCCTCAGCTGGAAGGAATCCGCTTCAGCCACAAGTGGGGCGGGATGATCGACATGTCGACGCAGTTGGTCGCCTTCCACGGCGCCACCCGCAACCGTCGGATTGCTTACAGCGCCGGGTATACGGGCCTGGGTGTGGCAGCAACGCGTTTCGGCGCGGAGACGATGCTCGACTTCCTCGAAGAAGCTGACACTGAGCGAACACGTCTGCGGATGTCGAGACGCCTGCCTATCCCGGTGCCGCCGGAGCCCATCGCCTATCCGCTGATCCAGATGATGCGTCGGGCAGTTGCGAAGTCGGACGCTAACGGAGGCAAGGACGGACTGCTGTTGAAGCTCGCAGGACTCTTCGGCGTCGGGTTCGATTCCTGATCGCGAATGCCCACGCGCTCAATGGACGGATAGAACCGCAGGCTCATCCCACTCAGGCACCACGCTCGTGTCGATGTCGAGCACGCGCCGGAGCGCGATGCTCAGAGTCGCGAGCTGGCGTTCGGGCGGCCAGGCGAGGGCGTTCGTCTGGTAAGCCAGGGAGATGCCGTCAGTGGTCGCCCGCAGCACGTCGATGGTGGATTCGACATCATCTTCCGCTGCGAGTTGGACCAGCTGCGTCCGGAGTTCCGCTCGAATGGCCTCGTCGAACCTGAGGAGTACGTCCAAGCACGCGGGTTCGTCCTTCGTCGCGAGGATCTGGATGCGAGCGTGCTCCTCTGCCTGACTTTCGGCATCCAGAGGCAGGAGCCATTTCAACAGCATCGATACGGAGTCTGCCGGGGAGTGAGTGTGGGACTGCAGTTCCTGGAGCTCAACGCGCCATGTCGCTGACAGTTGAGTGACCAGGTCGAGGAGCAGCGCGCTTCGCGACTGATAGTAGTGCGTGACGAGGGTGATCGACCCTCCTAGGCGCGCTGCGACAGACCGGATCGACAGACCCTTGGTGCCCTCGTCAGCGATCAACTCCATGGCAGTCCGGGCGATCTGTTGCCGACGCGCGTCGTGATTCACGATTCGCGGCACTGCGAAACCTCCTCGCTCAGACATGCCGTCGCGATGCGGGGCATGGTCTGAACGTTACCGCACCGACCTTCAGCCCTTGATGGTCGACTCCATCACGATGCTTTATTTATAACACCTGATACATATAGAGTTCTCGCAATCCGCGTCCGCGGCAGAGGTATCGGTAACTACGGCGAAGTAGGTTTCAGATGGAACGAAGGATCTCAACGGCTACCGCAGCTTTCATGGTCGGGATTGTCTTAGCAGGCTCCGGCACTTCGGTGGCCTTCGGCGCCAGCTCTGCCGACACCCAGGGGACAGTCGTGACGGAGACGCTCACGTCCGGCAACCAGGCACACTTCTTCATCCCCGACATCGAATCGCTGGGGTCACGCGCCACTGCCACCCGGATCCTCGTAGTGCTGTCAAACTCGACGATCACCCCCGACGACGCCGGTGCGCTCGTACGAGACTCGGGCGTCGCAGAGATCGCAGCTGACGAGCACGGGGTCGTCGCCGTCCTCGCCCCCGCCGAGGAGGCGTGGTCGCCCGCGGACACCGCAGCGTTCCCCGCTCTGCTGCAGCGGTATGCAGACGAAACTGGACCCGCGTATGACGAAGCAGGCAAGGCATGCCTGCCGGACTTCCTTACCGGGGAGTCCGTGTGTAAGTACCCGGGTACGCGCGCGCGTCTACCTATTCGCCGACGGTGCGGGAGCCGACTTCGTCAGCCGCAGCGTATCTGCTGGCGTGGGGGTACCAGCGATCTTTCCTGACCGCGAAGGCAACCCGCAGTCCCAGTTGTGGACGCCGAGCGCTGTCTACCTGTCGAACACAGAAGCACTACCCGTCGCCCCATTCAACGAAGCGGAACTGCCTGCGTATCTCGTGAACGCTGATGCCAGCGTCGAGAGAGCGTACAAGTCGCTCAACGGGGTACACGACCTGTTTGGCACGGCCGCCTCCCACGTCGTCGAGGGCTTCGACCGAACCTCGATTCTCAAGGGCTACGAGGCGGTGCTTCAGCGAACGATCTCTCATTGGAACGCGACCCAGACCGAGATCTATGAGATCGCCGACTACGAAGGGGATGGCACGACGGTGACGAACGATGCCCCTGTCATCAACGGTGCTCCGTTGGAGTAGATCGCTTATGAACCGAAGTCCATCGCAGAGAGCGAAAAGCATCCTTTGGTTCTGGCGTTCCACGGCGGTGGCAACAACGCGGAGTACTTGATGTAATCCACGCAGTGGGTGGACGTCGCCGAAGAACAGGGGTTCATGGTTGTGTCGGTCAACCAGCACGTGGACAGGACCCCTGAAGAGATCGTCGAGCTCCTCGACTATCTGGAGGAGAAGTTCCCGTCCATCGACGGCTCCCGCGTGTATGCCACCGGGTTCTCGATGGGGTCAGTGAAGACTTGGGCGCTCAGCGAGACCTACCCGGAGCGATTCGCTGGAGTCGCACCGATGAGCGGGTCGTTCGAGCCCGAGGCGACCGCCATTCCGGAGACTGCTATCCCTGTCATCTACTTCGCCGGGCACGAGTCCCCGCTGACGGAGTACCCGCACACTTCCTGCGACTCCGAGAGGTGCGGCGATGGCGAGGCCGGTTGGTTGGACGCGCGACTGGCGGCGATGTTCGCCCAGAACGGCGTGGAGGAGGACTGGGAGTTCGACCGGTCTCAGGAGGCGAACTGGGGACTGGCCCCCACCAGCACCAGCATTGTGGAGGACTCTCTCTTCGATAACGTCTCTGTCCAGGTGAACAGTTACGAGAGTGGAGATGGTCAGACCATCACGCAGCTCGCTTCGGTCCGAAATGTTGCCCACGAAGCAACGCCCATTGAAGCTCAGATTGCATGGGACTTCCTCAGCAAGTTCAGTCGCGGTGACGATGGCGAGATCGTCACGGCCGCCGCAGACTCGAAGAGGCAGAGCGAGCCTCCGATTCTCGCCATCCTGCTCATCGCTGCAGCGGTGCTGGTTGTCGTGGTCATCGTTGTGACGGTCACGCTGCGCAGACGTGCCCGTGCCCAAGCGGGCGCTTGAGCGGAGCGCGTGAAACCGCGGTCGGCGGGTTGCTGGAGGGCCAGCCCGCCGACCGTGACCCGTCTTCGGAGAGCTCTCAATCGTCCTCGCCGCTGTTCAGCGCCGAGAGGCGAGACCGTCGGCCAGGTCATTCAGCATGGTCAACGCGCTCTCCAACGAATCATCGTCCTGCAGATCCATGTGGCGCCGAAGGAGACCGTCGACGGCCGCACTGAACACGATTACAGCCGTGGGGTCCGTCACTCCGCGATGCGTCAGTTGACCGGAGATTGCTCTTTCGAATCGCTCCCACATCGCTACTGCGTACGGGCGATACTCGGGGTTGCGCGCCGCCTCGTTCAGGAGTTCCCGTTCGAACGCCACAACGCCGTCGGCGTCTTCTGCAACCTCCGCGATGTGGTCGCCGAGGCGTGGGGACTGGCCGTCCTCTTCGGCGATAGCGCCCGTCAACGACACCGTGATGGCACGTTCCAGCGCCGCGCGGATGAGGTTGTCGCGGGTGCCGAAGTGATGGACGATCATCCCATGCGTGAGGCCGGCCTCTGACGCAATTGCGCGAAGTGTCGACCCCCGAAGTCCGCGCGACCCGACGACCCGGATCGCGGCACGGATGAGTTGATCCCGAGTTGCAGGCTCAACACCGTCGGAAAGTTCGGACACGTGACGACCCTACCCGCTCACCTCACACGGGAAGGATGGCTGGTCGTAGATGAGGTACCTGGCGCCACCCCTACTGCCCTCGAGGCACTCTGAGCGACGCTGCGTACATGGTCATCATGGCCATCGAGACCGCGCATGGAAGAAGGGTGACCCTTCAGAACTGCCCGACGGCTATGAGCACGGCA
>NZ_JAGGPD010000417.1 GCF_018613995.1 Microbacterium sp. ISL-103
CAGTTCGCTGTCGTCCTGGACGGCGTCGTGCTCTCCGCGCCGTCGATGAACGCCGTCATCCTGGACGGGAAGCCTCAGATCACCGGCAGCTTCACCCAGGAGACCGCCAAGACGCTCGCCGACCAGCTCAAGTTCGGCGCCCTGCCGCTGAGCTTCGAGGTGCAGAGCTCTGACACCATCTCGGCGACGCTCGGTACCCAGCAGCTGCAGATCGGCCTGATCGCGGGCCTCATCGGCCTGGCACTCGTCGCGATCTACTCGCTCATCGTCTATCGCGCACTCGGCCCGGTGATCATCGCGTCGATCGCGGTCATGGCCGTGCTGACTTACATCATCATCTGCATCCTGGCGTGGCGGCTCGGCTTCCGACTGTCGCTCGCGGGCGTCGCGGGTCTGATCGTCTCGATCGGATTCACCGCCGACTCGTTCATCGTGTACTTCGAGCGAATACGAGACGAGCTGCGCGACGGCAAGTCGATCACGTCGGCGGTCGAAGACGGGTGGGGCAGAGCCAAGCGCACGATCTACATCTCGAAGTCGATCAACATCCTCGCGGCCGTCGTGCTCTACATCCTCGCCGACTCCACCGTGAAGGGCTTCGCCTTCACCCTGGGGCTGACGACCCTGATCGACGTGTTCATCTTCGTGATCTTCACGCACCCGGTCATGCAGCTGCTCGCCCGCACGAAGTTCTTCGGCGGCGGTCACAAGCTCTCCGGACTCGACCCCGAGTCGCTCGGCGCCGTCTACCGCAGCCGTTCGCAGTTCCGCGAGGGCGCGACGGCCACATCCGGACGCGGCGCGAAGAACGCCAGGGCCAAGGGCGAAGCCGATCGCCGTCAGACCATCGCAGAGCGCAAGCGCGCCGAAGCACTAGCCGGTGACAGATCCAGCCGCACCGGAAGCGAGGGGGACGCCTGATGGCTTCCATGAACGAGTTCGGCAACAACCTCTACACGGGAAAGACGTCCTTCCCGTTCGTCGGCAGGCGCCGACTGTGGTTCATCATCGCGATCGTGCTGGTGGTCGGTTCGGCCCTCGTGCCGCTCATCCGTCCGATCCAGTTCTCGATCGAGTTCACGGGCGGGTCCCAGTTCACCGTGCAGGCTCCGGACAGCTTCGAGCAGGAGACGGCCACCACCGCGGTGCAGTCCGTCGTCCCCGCTGCGGCGACGAAGGTCGTCGTCGTCGGCGGCAACGACATCCGCGTGCAGACCGACCAGATGAGCGCCGCTCAGACCCAGCAGGTCTCCGACGCCCTCGCCGACGCCTACGGCGTCGAGCCCGAGAGCGTGACCTCGTCGTTCATCGGCCCGGCCTGGGGTGAGAACGTCACGAAGCAGTCGCTGTGGGGTCTGGCGATCTTCCTCGCCCTGACCTTCCTGATCCTCGCGATCTACTTCCGCACGTGGAAGATGTCTGCCGCCGCGATCATCGGTCTCCTCGACGTGCTCGTGATCACGGTGGGCGTCTACGCCCTCGCCGGGTTCGAGATCTCTCCCGCCGCCGTCATCGGATTCCTGACGATCCTCGCGTACTCGCTGTATGACACCACGGTGGTGTTCGACAAGATCAGGGAGAACACGACGGAAGACGGCGAGAAGTCGTCCCGGCTGTTCGGGGAATCGGTCAACCTGGCGGTGAACCAGACGCTGATCCGATCGATCAACACGTCGGTCGTGGCGGCGCTGCCCGTCGGCGCGGTGCTGTTCATCGGCGCCTTCTGGCTCGGTGCCGAGTCGCTCACCGACATCTCGCTCTCGATCTTCGTCGGCATCCTCGTGGCGACCTACTCGACGCTCTTCGTGGCAGCACCCCTGTACTCGCTCTTCCGCGAGAACGAGCCCCAGATCGCTGCTCGCGATGCGAAGATCCGCGAGGCACGCAGCCTCGCCACGGTCGAGGCCTGATCGTCCCCGCTCTGCGGGGCCGTACCCCGCAGAGCCCGCGTAAGATGTTCTGATTCGGAGGTGAGCGGATGGCGGAACCGCAGACGGCGTCGCAGGGATCCAGCCTGAGACGACTGGTTCCCCGCATCTTCTCGCGCGCGCCCAGGGTCAACGACCTCGACAACCTCATCCGCACGGTGCGGGCGAATCATCCGAAGGGTGATCTCGCGGTCATCGAGCGCGCCTACACGGTCGCCAAGGACAAGCACGCCGGGCAGCAGCGTCAGAGCGGCGAGCCGTACATCACGCACCCGCTGGCGGTCGCGCAGATCCTCGCCGAGATGGGCCTCGGTCCTCGTGCGATCGCCGCCGCACTGCTGCACGACACCGTCGAGGACACGGGCTACGCCCTCACCGACCTCACGGCCGAATTCGGCGACGAGGTCGCGATGCTGGTCGACGGCGTCACGAAGCTCGACAAGGTCAAGTACGGCGAGAGTGCTCAGGCCGAGACCGTCCGCAAGATGATCGTCGCGATGTCGAAGGACATCCGCGTCCTGCTGATCAAGCTGGCCGACAGGCTGCACAATGCGCGTACCTGGGGCTTCGTCCCGCCCGAGAAGGCGGCGAAGAAGGCCAAGGAGACGCTCGAGATCTATGCGCCGCTGGCCAACCGGCTCGGTATCCAGGCGATCAAGTCCGAGCTCGAGGATCTGTCGTTCGCCGTCCTGCACCCGAAGATCTACAACGAGATCCACAACCTCATCGCGCAGCGCACCCCGCAGCGCGAGAAGTACCTGACGCAGGTCGTCGAGGAGATCGACGAAGACCTTCGGGACCTGCGCATCCGCGGCAAGGTCGTCGGCCGCCCGAAGCAGCTCTACTCCGTCTATCAGAAGATGGTCGTGCGCGGACGCGAGTTCGACGACATCTACGATCTCATCGGGATCCGCGTGCTGGTCGCATCGGTGCGCGACTGCTACGCGGTGCTGGGCGCCATCCATGCCCGATGGACCCCGCTGCCCGGGCGCTTCAAGGACTACATCGCGACTCCGAAGTTCAACCTCTACCAGTCGCTGCACACGACGGTGATCGGGCCCTCCGGGCGCACCGTCGAGATCCAGATCCGCACGCACGAGATGCACCAGCAGGCCGAATACGGCGTCGCGGCGCACTGGATGTACAAGGAGCGGATGAACGGCGGCAAAGCCGAGGTCCGCGCCGCCGACAACGACATGGCGTGGCTCGCGCACATCTCGGACTGGCAGGCCGAGACGGCCGACCCCGGCGAGTTCCTCGATTCCCTCCGGTTCGAGATCGGGGCCAAGGAGGTCTACGTCTTCACGCCCAAGGGACGTGTGATCGGGCTCCCTGCCGGCGCGACCCCCGTCGATTTCGCCTACGCCGTGCACACTGAGATCGGCCACCGCACGATGGGGTCCAAGGTCAACGGACGTCTCGTGCCGCTCGAATCCGAGCTCAAGAGCGGTGACGTCGTCGAGGTGTTCACCTCGAAGAACCCCGACGCCGGTCCGAGTCAGGACTGGCTCGGCTTCGTCAAGAGCACCCGAGCGCGCAACAAGATCCGTGGCTGGTTCACGAAGGAGCGCCGCGAAGAGGCGATCGAACAGGGCAAGGAGGCCATCGCGCGAGCGATGCGCCGCCAGAACATGCCCCTGCAGCGATTGATGAGTCAGGACTCGTTCGCCGAGGTCGCGCACCAGCTCCGCTACGAAGACGTCTCAGCGCTGTACGCGGCCGTCGGCGAAGGCCATGTGTCGACCCAGTCGGTGCTCGAGAAGGTCACCGCCCTCGTCGCCGCGACCGACCCTGCCACCGGATCGATCGAGCTGCCGGGCAGCATGCCGTCGCGCGAGCCCCGATCCGGCGACTCCGGTGTCCTCGTGCGCGGCGCCTCCGACATCCTCGTCAAGCTCGCGAAGTGCTGCACCCCGGTACCGGGCGACGCGATCGTCGGCTTCGTCACCCGCGGCAGCGGCGTCTCGGTGCATCGCTCCGACTGCGTCAACGTCAAGGCTCTCGCCAGTGAGGAAGACCGCTTCGTCGAGGTGTCGTGGGCTCCCACCACCAAGAGCGTGTTCCGCGTGCACATCCAGGTCGAGGCCCTCGACCGGTCGGGATTGCTCTCGGACGTCACACGCGTCCTGAGCGAGCACCACGTCAACATCCTCTCGGCGACCGTCAGCACGACTGACGAACGCCTCGCGATCAGTCGTTTCGTGTTCGAGATGGGCGATGCCGTGCACCTCGACCGGATCCTCAACGCGGTGCGCCGCATCGATGCGGTCTACGACGTCTACCGGGTCACCTCTTCCTGACGACGAGACGCTCGAGAGCACCGCGTCCCGCGCGCTTTCCGGGCACCCGCGAAAGCGCGTCGATCGCGGCGATGGCCTCGGAGGCGATCTGCTCGTCGACCGCGGCGAGCAGCACCATCCAGCGTCGCAATGACTCGTCTCGGTGAAGCCCGAGCGCGAGGTCGACCATCGTGCGCACGGGAGTCATCACGGGGATGCCGCTGACGCGGATCAGAGCCGACGCCGACACCGCGGTGTCGTGCATCGTGACGCGCGCCTGGATGACGGGTCTGATCCTGCGCTCGACGGCGCGCCGCACGTGGTGGATCGCCGGGGGAGCGTCACCGGCGCCATGGATCCACGCCGCCGTCGGTCCGGATGCCGCGGTGTCGGGCGGGATGAGCGAAGCCACGGCTGCCGCTCTCGCGCTCGGACTCTCGACGAGATCGGCCGGGATGTAGCCCTCGCCGAGTTCGACGACGTGGCCGTCGAGTCGCGCGGCGCTCAGCTCGGAGAGGGCGAGTCGCTCACCGGGCAGATACAGGAACGCGGGATGCATTCCGCCAGTGTGGCGTGCTGCATCCCGCGTTCCGGGTGGATCCGGCAGATCTGTGGAGAGGATCAGCCGCCGAGGGCGTTGAGCCAGGTGCGACGGGCTTCGAGCGCGTCGGCCGCAGCCTTCGCCGCCTTCTTGTCGCCGGCCTTGTCTGCTGCGGCGAGCTCGGCCTCGAGCTTCTCGATCGCCTCGAGCAGCTGCGAGCTCATGTCGTTCGCACGAGCCTTGGTCTCGGGGTTGTTCTTCTTCCAGTCGACTTCCTCGCGGGCCTTCAGCGCCTGCTCGATCACGCGCAGGCGATCGTCGAGGGCGCGCTCCTTGTCGCGGGGGAAGATGCGACCGATCTCATCCCACTGACGCTGGATTCCGGTGAGCAGGGCGCGGGCGCGCTTGATGTGGGGCTCGTCCGCGACGGCCTTGGCCTCTTCGAGAAGTGCCTGACGGGCTTCGATCTTCGGGGCCGAATCGGCTTCCTCTGCGGCGCTCTGTTCGGCGCGCGCCGAGTACAGCGCATCTCCGGCGGCCTTGAACCGGGCCCACAGAGCGTCGTCGGCCTTGCGCCCGGCACGCCCTGCGTTCTTCCACTCGTCGAGCAGGGTGCGGTACGAGGGGATCCCGTCGACCCCGCGCGGCGCCAGCGCCTCTGCGCGCTCGACCAGCCGGGTCTTGGCGTCGCGGGCGCTCTTGTGCGTGTCGTCGAGCTCGGAGTAGAAGGCGCGGCGTGCCTTGTCGACCGTCGCACGAGCATCGCGGAACCGCTTCCACAGCTGCTGCGAGACGCTCTTCGAGAGGCGAGGACCGGTCTGCTGGTGTGCCTGCCACGCGTCGAAGAGCTCTCCGAGTTCGGCGGTCACCTGCTTCCACTGCACCTTCGAGAGGTCGCGGGCCGCGATCGCCTCTGCGCGCTCGACGAGAGCGGTACGCTCTGCGACCGCCTTGTCGACGAGCTCCTTCGCCTGCTGGGCCTCCTGCGCGGTCGCCTCGGAGAGCGATGCGGTGAGCGTGTTCAGCCGCTCGCGCAGACCGGCGAGATCGCCGACTGCGGCAGCGTCCGTCGCCTCGGCCACGAGGTGGCCGGCCTGCTTGACGAGATCGCCGGCGGACGCACCACCGGACTGATGACGCTGCTCGAGGGCATGCACCTTGAACGCGATGTCGTCGTACTTGCGGACGAAGTACGCGAGAGCCTCGTCGGGTGTGCCGTCCGGGTACTGGCCCACCACGCGCCAGGCGTCGTCCTCGCGCACCTCGACCGTGCCGTCTTCCGAGACGCGACCCCATTCGGCGGCGTCGGAGGCGGAGCTGCCGGTGGGCACAGAGGCCGTGACCGGCGCGACGGCCGCAGGGCTGGGCAGCTTGCGCGGCAGGGGCATTGCCGGGGGAGCGGGAACGGGGGGAGTCGGCTTCGACGGCTCTGTGGCAGACACGTGATTCTCCTTGCGCGGTAGGGCCCGCGGGAGGCGGAAAGGACGATCTTCAGCCTAGTACGCCAGGGAGCATCCGATGTGGTGACCGCTTCTCACAATGATCGTTATCGATCTGTGAGCGAATCGTTCGACGCGCGAAACACGCGGCGTCACATGCGGGAAACACCACGCTTCTATCGTCGCCATCACGGCATCCCCCGTCGATTGGAGCACTATGAGCGAGTCGATCCTCACCCCCACCGAGATCGTGGTCGTCGGAGCAGGGATGGTGGCCCACCGATTCGTCGAGAGCCTGATCAGCAGGGCCGAGACACCGCTGCACGTGACGGTGATCGGCGACGAAGGGCGTCACCCCTACGACCGCGTCGGTCTGACCGGGTTCTTCGCCGGCGCGAGCCCCTCCGACCTCGAACTCGACCGCTCGGTCTTCGACGACTTCCGGGTGCGTCTGATGGCCGATGACAGGGTGCTGCGCATCGATCGCGCGGCGCGGACCGTGACGACGAGGTCCCGTCAGACGGTCGCCTACGACAAGCTGGTGCTCGCGACCGGCTCGTACGCGGCGAAGGTGGCGGTCGACGGCGCAGACCTGCCCGGGTGCTTCGTGTACCGCACGCTCGAGGACGTGCAGCAGTTGAAGGAGTTCGTCGAGCGTCGAGGACGCATGCTCGGCCGTCCGCTGCGCGGCGCCGTGATCGGGGGAGGGCTGCTCGGTCTGGAAGCCGCCGGTGCGCTGCAGGGCATGGATGTCGACGCGACGGTCGTGCAGTATTCGGACCGCCTGATGTCGGCGCAGCTCGACTCGGCCGGCGGGGGGATGCTCAAGCGGCTGCTGGAGGCCAGGGGGATCTCCGTTCGCACGGAGTCGCGCACCACACGCCTCGACCCCGATTCCTCCGGAGCCGTGACGGCACTCGAGTTCCAGGACGGTTCGATCGAGCGCGCCGATGTCGTCGTCTTCACGGTCGGCGTGCGCCCTCGCGATGAACTGGCCCGTAACTCCGAGATGCGCGTCGACCCCCGAGGTGGCGTGGTCATCGACGATCGCTGCTCGACCTCCGACCCGCACATCCTCGCGATCGGAGAGGTCGCGAACTTCGAGGGCCGCTGCGTCGGCCTCGTCGCTCCCGGCTACGCGATGGCCGAAGTCGCAGCCACGCGGTTGCTCGGCGGAGACGCGGCCTTCCCCGGTTACGACGACTCGTCCAAGCTCAAGCTCTCCGGTGTCGACGTCGCCAGCTTCGGCGACGCCATGGCGACGACGCCGAACGCGCTCGACGTGGTCTACGCGGATCCGGTCGCGGGTGTCTACAAGAAGCTCGTGCTCTCGGATGACGCGCAGACACTGCTCGGCGGCATCCTCGTCGGCGATGCCGCCGCGTACGGTGCGCTTCGACCGCTGGTGGGAGCCAAGCTCGGGGCCGACCCCGCGGCCTACCTCCTGCCCGAGGGCGGCAACGAGGCGCCGGGTGGCGAGCTCCCCGATGAGGCCGTGGTGTGCTCGTGCTCGAACGTGACGGCAGGGCGCATCCGTCAGGCGGTGCACGATGAGGGCTGCATGGACGCCGCCGCGGTGAAGGGCTGCACCAAGGCCGGTGCGACCTGCGGCTCGTGTGTGCTGATGGTCAAGAAGGTCGTCGGGCAGGAGCTCACCAAACTCGGTCAGACCGTGTCGAACGCGCTGTGCGAGCACTTCGACATGTCGCGCCGACAGCTGTTCGACGCGGTGCGGGTGGCGCAGCTGACCACCTTCAGCGGGATCGTCGAGCGGTTCGGCCGGGGCCGGGGCTGCGATATCTGCAAGCCCGCGATCGCCAGCATCCTCTCTGTGCTGGTGGGGTCGCCCGTGTTCGACGGCGAGAATGCGACCCTGCCGGACACCAACGACCACGTCCTGGC